>DATCJM010000105.1:0-3767 GCA_036562805.1 Sphingomicrobium sp. | reverse complement strand
GAAGCAGCAGGAGATCGAGGCCCACGGCTTCATATTCCTCGATCCGCTCGCGCAGCTGCTCAGGCGTGCCGACAAGGTTCGGGCGCAAACCCCTGTTCGAGACGGAATATTCTTGAAGCTTGAGCTCGCGCTCTAGCTCGGTCCCGGAGAGCCATTGCTCGAAATTGTCGAAGCCCTTGGGCGGCTTGGGCGGCATCTGCGTGATCCGCGCCAGCTCCTTCTTCGCGTCCGCTTCGCTGTCGCGGACGATGGCGAAAGCGGCCATGCCGTACTGCATCCGGCCCCTGCCGGCCCCCGCGCGGCGCTCCTCCATGTCGGCGACCTTCGGCTTGATGGCGCCCGGGGGATCGCCGTGCATCACGTAAGCGTCGCACAAGGTCGTGATCACCGCCTTCGCCGCTTCGCTCTCGCCACCGGCGTAGATGGTCGGCCAAGGCTTGTGGACGGGCTTGGGCTCGCAAATCGCGTCCTGCAGCCTGTAGCGGTCGCCCTCGAAGCTGAAACGTTCTTGCGTCCACAGCCCCTGGATTGCTTTGAGCCATTCTGTGGTCCGGCCGTAGCGGTCGTCGTGCTCGTCGAATTGAAGTCCGTATTGGGTGGCCTCGTCGGCCCACCAGGATGAAACCACGTTGAGGGCCAGCCGCCCGTTCGAGATATTGTCGATGTTGGCGGCAGCCTTGGCGAACAGCGCCGGCTGGTGGAAGTTCGGCCGAACGGCGACCATCAGCTCGATCTTCGAGGTGACCGCGGCGAGCGCGGCCGCAGTCGACCATGCATCAAGCGCGGGCTGATCGACGCCCTTGATATCGTTGAGGAACAGCTCGGCGATCAGGGTCAGGTCCCAGCCCATTTCCTCGCTGCGCTGGGTCAGCCGCTTCACATAGTCCCAGCTCGCTTCCATTCCCTCGTCGGAGATGTTGCGCAGCCAGCCGCCGAATACCGGCATCCAGTAACCGAACCTCATGCCGCTTCCCTGCCTTTCAATTGCGCTTCGAGGAAGTCGATCAACCGGTCGTGCGGGTCCCAGCCGAGGACATTCAACGGATCGGCAACGAAGTTGGACATCGCATTGATGTCGTAGAAGCGCGGGGTTCCGTCGCGATCGTCGATGACGAGCTCGACTCCGCCGACGTCGAGGCCCGCGGCCTGCGCGATTCGCTCGGCTGCTCGCACGACTTCGGGCCGCGGCATCACTGCAGTCATGCGAATGGCAGCCCGGCCGGGCTGCGCCACGCATGCATCCGCAGGACAAAGATCGAAACTGTCACCGCGACTCTCGACTTCGATCGCGTAGAGAAAATTCCCGCCGAGCGTCTCGATGCGCAGGATCGTGCCTCGGCGGGGCGGAACATAGTCCTGCACGAGCAGCACCTGGTCGATCGATTGCGGAATCATTCCGTCAGCGATCGAGGCGCGCAATTCCTCCGCAGAGGCGTAGCGGACGATGCCGGCGCCCGACCCGCCGATGTTCGCCTTCACCAGCAGCGGAAAGGCCATGTCTTCGGCCGCTTCGGCGAGGTCCTTCGCGCGGTGGACGACGCGCGTTTCGGGGATCGCATAGCCAAGCGCGGTGACGAGCGAGAGCTGGCGCGCCTTCGAGGAGTCGATCGCGAGCACGTCAGCGCCATTGAGCACGCGCGCGCCGCAGCGCTCCCAATGATCGAGAAGCGCTTCGCCATAGAAAATTGGATGCTCGGGCTCGCGCAGGAAGCTCGACTGCGCAACGCGGCTCAGGATCAGCGGAGCGGGCGCCTCGCGGCTCGACGGGTCGAAGCTGTGACCGCTGAGCTGGATCGGCAGATAGGGCATCCCCCGCCGCTCGAGGGCGGCGAAGAGGGGTTGAAACCAGAGCGGGTGCTCGTAGAGGATTCCGAGCTGAGCGCTGCTGTTGCCGGGGAAACTCATCGCGGCGCGCACTTAGGGAGCGGCCGGGCGCAAGTCCACAAGCGAGGGTGAAAGTTCAATGACGAAAGCGGCGAGCGACGTCATGCAATCGATCATCTTCTCGGCCGTCCTCGACGGCCTTGGAGCGCTCAAGCGCGCGTCCGGCGGGTTGCCGAACCAATTGCTGCGGGACGTCCAGGCGATCCATCCCAACGTGACGTTCGCCGATTTGCCCAAGGAGCTTCAGGACCAGATCGCGGAGACGACCCGCGCAGCGTTCACGCAGCTGCTGAAGGAGGGCTATGCGGTGGGCCCGCGCCAGCAAATGCAGCAATCGCGGCCGATGGATCGCGTGCCCGAGCGCGATCGCCGCGGTCCGCCGCGGGGCCTGCCGCAGGGTCAGCGCCGGGGAGGACGCCCGCCGAAGGGCGGTGGTCCTGACAATCCCGGTGGCGGTCCTTCGCGACCGCGCAAGCCGCCGAAAGGCAAGCCGCGCCTAGGTTGAACTTCGGCGCCTGACCCGCTAAGCGCCGCCCGTCCTAGGACATAGATCGATGCGGAGCACCCAAAGTGCACGCCGGCCGACGAGGTTTCGTCCGCCGGCGTATTTTGCGTTTCACTTTCCCATATGGGCCGCTCTGCACCGAAGGAGATTTGAATGTTCGACACGTTGAGCGATCGGCTCGGCAGCGTATTTGACCGGCTTCGTGGGCGCGGCGCGCTCACCGAGGCCGACGTGCGCGCGGCGATGCGCGAGGTCCGCGTCGCGCTGCTCGAGGCCGACGTCGCGCTGCCGGTCGCGCGTGATTTCGTCGAACAGGTTACTGAAAAAGCCGTCGGACAGGAAGTTCTGCGCTCGGTCACGCCGGGCCAGATGGTCGTCAAGATCGTCCACGACGCGCTGGTCGAGACGCTCGGATCGGAGACGGCGGAGCTCAACCTCAACATCAACCCGCCGGCCGTGGTGATGATGGTCGGCCTCCAGGGCTCGGGCAAGACGACCACCACTGCCAAGCTCGCCAAGCGGCTGGCGGAGCGCGATCGCAAGAAGGTGTTGATGGCGTCGCTCGACGTCGCTCGGCCCGCGGCGCAGGAGCAGCTAGCGGTGCTCGGCCGGCAGGCGAACGTCGACACGCTGCCGATCGTCGCCGGCCAGCAGCCGGTCGACATCGCCAGGCGCGCGCTGCAGTCGGCGAAGCTGCAGGGCTATGACGTCGTGCTGCTCGATACGGCGGGCCGCCTGCACGTCGACGATCAGCTGATGGCCGAGATGAAGGCCGTCGAGGCTGCGGCCAGGCCCGCCGAGACGCTGCTCGTGGTCGACAGCCTCACCGGCCAGGACGCGGTCAACGTCGCCAAGGGATTTGCCGGCGAGGTCGACCTCAGCGGCGTGATCCTGACGCGGATGGACGGCGATGCACGCGGCGGTGCTGCGCTAAGCATGCGCGCGGTCACTGGCAAGCCGATCAAGTTTGCCGGCGTGGGCGAGGCGCTCGACAAGCTCGAGGCCTTCCACCCCGATCGCGTCGCCGGCCGCATCCTTGGCATGGGCGACGTCGTCAGCCTGGTCGAACGGGCGGCGGAAACGATCAAGGTCGAGGATGCCGAGAAGCTCGCGGCCAAGATGGCCAAGGGCAAGTTCGACCTCGACGATCTCTGGGCCCAGCTTCAGCAGATGCAGCGCATGGGCGGTCTCGGCGCGCTCGCGGGCATGATGCCTGGTCTCAAGGGCATGAAGGGCGCGATGGACCAGGCGCAGAACAGCAAGGCGCTGGTCCACATGGAAGCGATGCTGTCGTCCATGACGGCGAAGGAGCGCGCGAAGCCCGAGATCATCAACGCCAAGCGAAAGATCCGCGTCGCCAAGGGCAGCGGGACGACGG
>DATCJM010000101.1:0-5741 GCA_036562805.1 Sphingomicrobium sp. | reverse complement strand
CAAAGCGACGTCAGCAGTCCGAGGAAGGCCAGCAGCAGCGACCCCATCAGCGCGAACCAGAACACCAGCTCCGGTCGCCGGATGTCGACCGAAACGCCGGGCCACAGGAGCATCGCAAGCCACACCGCGAACCCGACCAGGAACGCCCGCGTCACCGCCGCGCCGATCAGGCCCGCCATCAGCTCGCCGGTCGACAGGGGCGGCATCAGATAGTCGACGATATTGCCCTGGATCTTGCCGACCAGCAGCGAAAAGCTCGAATTGGCGAACGCATTTTGCATCATCGCCATGATGATGAGGCCCGGTGCGATGAAGGTTGCATAGGGAACGCCCGTCCCCGGCACTGTCCGCCCGGCGCGGCCGAGCGCGACCGTGAAGATCGCGAGATAAAGCAAGGTCGTGACCGCCGGCGCCCAGACAGTCTGCATCTGGACCTTGAAGAAACGGCGTACCTCCTTGATATAAAGGGTCTTGAGGCCTCCCCAATTGACGCCCCTAAGCACCGGGTCGCCCGGTGCGAAGCGCACCCAGCGCGCGTGGTGGTCGTCGATCGGCTGGTCGTTCATGGGTGCCGCGGCGACTATCGGGTGAAATCGCGCCCCGCAAGGAATTGGAGCAGTTTTGCAAATGTCGTGGACCGAAGACCGGATCGAGCGCTTGAAGAAGATGTGGCACGAAGGCGCGACGGCCAGCCAGATCGCCGATGAGCTTGGCGGCGTCAGCCGCAATGCCGTGATCGGCAAGGCGCACCGCCTCGGGCTCGAACAGCGCCCCTCACCGGTGAAGCCCGGTGACGAGAAGGACGCGAAGAAGCCTGCGCCCGCCACCGCCGCGCCCAAACCCGCTCCCAAGCCCGAAGCCCCGAAGCCTGCCGCGGTTGCTTCGGCCGCTGCCGCTCCGGCAACGCCGACCCAGCCGGCAGCGCCCGATCGTTCGCGGCCCGAGATGCAATATCGCTCGATCGGCCCGGGCGGGTTCATCCGCCAGGGTCCGGGCGAGCAGCAGGCGCCGATCCCGCCCGCGCCGCCGCGCCGCCTGGTCCCGGCCAAACCGAGCCCCGAGGTCGCCGACAAGACGAGCCTGCTCGAGCTCAACGACCGGATCTGCAAATGGCCGATCGGTCACCCTGGCGAGCCGGATTTCCATTTCTGCGGCCAGCAGGCCAATCCCGGCTTCCCTTATTGCGTCGAGCATTGCGGCGTCGCCTACCAGGCGCAGCTTCCGCGCCGCGACCGTCGCCCGCCGCCGCCCCTCCCCTTCGGCGGACCGCGCGTCCGCTAGGAATGCGGCCTAGCGCGCCGATCAAGTCGCAGGTGCGCGCTGACCTCTTCGAGCAGCTTGGCCTTCTTCGCCGATCCCGCCGCGTCCGCCTCGACGCAGCGCATGAACGCGGCGAGGTTCGTCGAATTGAAGAAATTGTGGCTGAGCGTCACCGTGTGATCGATGCTGCGCGCATAATGCGGCCAGTCCGGCGGGATGATTAGCATCTCGCCAGGCTGGAGCACGCTTGAATAGGCAAGCCTCCCGCGCATTGCCGGGAAGCGGTCGAAATCGGGATTTTCCGGATCGAATCCTGACTCTTCCGCCTTGTCGTCGCCCGCGGGCGGGAAGACGATGAAGTCCTTTCGTCCCTCGAACTGAGCCAGGCAGCCCATCGTATGGTGCCAGTCGGTATGGATCGGGGTCACCGTACCGGCGCGGCTGATGTAGATGGCGTGGAATCTCCGGCGATGAATTTCCTGCAGCGCATCGTAGACGTCCTTCGGAAGGCTTGCCGTCATGTTGGCAATTGCGGCCGGAAACGGCGACACGTCGTCGATCAGCTCCGGAGCGCTCTTGAACGGCTCCCAGGCGAAGCTCCACCCCAAGGGTTCGTCAGCGGCGGCACGCTGGTCATTGCCTACCCACACGCCCGGCAAGGCGGAATAAGGCTTGCCAAGATTCTCGATGAATACCTTCAGCGTCGTCGCGCGGCCGGGCATTGCGCGTGCGCCAAAGTTCAGCGGGGCAAGTCCGAGGTGACTGCCATAGGCCTGCGCAAAATAACTGAGGCCCCATTTGCCGAACGCCGGCCAGTCGGTTGTGGCATCCGTGACGATCAGGGGATGCGCAAGCGCGCCCTCGAAGATTTGCTCGATCCGTCGCCGGTCATTGCGCAGCGACAAGCGCTCGATCGGCGCAATCGTGAGGCCTTGGGCAGGGAGCGATGAACTGCTCTGCTTGCTCCGACGGCCAATCGCCGAGCGGCTTCGACGCGTCGCCTGCATAACTTGTCCCAAGCCACATTGGCCCAACTCGGATGAGTTTAGCTTGGCCGCGGACTGACGGAACCTATCGAAAGTTAATACCGAAGCGAGCTTGCCTGGTGAAAAAAAGCCCCGGAAGCGCGTCGCTCCCGGGGCTCTTGTCGCAGGCTCGAAGCTCAGGCGTGCTCGGCCTCGGCATCGACCGTCTGCTTGGAGGCCGGCTGATCGCCGCCAATGCGGTCATGCTTGGGCGCGGAGGCGCCGATCTCGATCTTCCTCGGCTTCATCGCCTCGGGGATCTCGCGGACCAGCTCGATCGCGAGCATGCCGTCCTTCAAGTCCGCGCTTTTGACCTTGATGTGGTCGGCGAGCGCGAAGCGGCGCTCGAACGAACGGTTGGCGATTCCACGATAGATGAAGTCGCCGTCCTTGCCCTCGCTCTCGTCGGACTTGCGCCCGGAAACGATCAGCACGTTCTGCTGGGCGGTGATGTCGATCTCGTCGGGCTTGAACCCGGCGACGGCGAGCTGGATGCAATAATCGTTTTCGCCCTTCTTGATCAGGTCGAAGGGCGGGTAATTTTCCTGGCCCTGACCGACATTGCCGTTCTCGAGCATGTCGAACAGCCGGTCGAAGCCGACGGTGGAGCGCCGGAACGGCGCAAAATCAAAAGCGGTACGCATGTTCAATTCTCCTAATGTCCTCGGTTGAGCGACGAAGGCGGAGCAGTCGGGGAGCCGATCGCTCCGTCGCCGGACCCTTCAGAGGCGCCCGGCGCGCGCGAAATGGTGAGAAACGCGCCGTTTTCAAGGCATGGCGCAAGCAAAATCGGCCGCTTGACCCGGCGCAAACTCGGGCCACGGGGCTGGACTTCCATCGTTTCGAAGATGAAAGAGGCCGCTGACGGTCGCTTGATGCCGCCGGTAGCACTCGAAAGCCCGCTCAATGTCCTTCGCCGCGCAACTGCACCGCTCGCTCGACGAGCTCGACGGCCGCTTGCGCGCGGTCCCGCAAGCCGAGCGCGACCGTGAAGCGATCCTCGACGAATATCTGCGCGAGGTCGAAAGCGCGTCGGATACCGAGCTTCTGACCTCGATCCTGCTGCTGGACGAGAGCGGCCGCCGACTCGTCCACGGCGCGGCGCCCAGCCTTCCCCGCGCATATTGCGAAGCCATCGACGGGACCGAGATCGGCCCCGAAGCCGGATCGTGCGGCACCGCGGCCTTCGTCGGTCATTCCATCTACGTCACCGACATCGCGACCGACCCCTTGTGGACGAACTTTCGCGACCTCGCGCTGCCCCATGATCTTCGCGCCTGCTGGTCGACCCCGATCTTCGACGAAGCAGGAGCGTTGATCGGCACCTTCGCCATCTACTACCGCACGCCGCGCGCCCCGCACCCGGAAGAGGTGGAAGCGATCAACGCGGTCAGCCACCGCGTCGCCCAGGCGGTCCAGACCAGCCGCTAGGCGGCCTCGCCCGCTGACAGCTGTGGAAAAGGCCGGGCCCTTCGCTTGGCACGGCGCGAACCCGCGCCTTATACCGCTTGCCAGATGTCCGACCTTTTCTCGTCCAACGCGCAGCCTGCCGCCGACAATTATGACGCGTCCGCGATCGAGGTGCTCGAAGGGCTCGAGCCGGTCCGCCGTCGCCCCGGCATGTATATCGGCGGCACCGACGCCCGCGCCCTCCACCATCTCGCCGCCGAGGTCATCGACAATTCGATGGACGAGGCGGTCGCCGGCTTCGCGACCCGCATCGAGGTCACGCTCGACAAGGGCAACCGCCTGACCGTCGCCGACAACGGCCGCGGAATCCCGGTCGACCCGCACCCCCGCTTCCCGGGCAAGAGCGCGCTCGAAGTGATCATGACCACGCTCCACTCGGGCGGGAAGTTCGAGGGCAAGGCGTACAGCACCTCGGGCGGCCTCCACGGCGTCGGCGTCAGCGTCGTCAACGCGCTCTCGACCGACACGATCGTCGAGGTCGCGCGCGACAGGATCCTCTACCGCCAGGCCTTCTCCAAGGGTCTCGCCACCTCCAAGCTCGAGACCGTCGGCCCGACACCCAACCGCCGCGGCACCACCGTCGCCTTCACCCCCGACCCGGAGATCTTCGGCGCCGACGCCGTCTTCAGCCCTGAGCGCCTGTACAAGCTCGCCCGCTCCAAGGCCTATCTCTTCGCCGGGGTCGAGATCCGCTGGCGCTGCGACCCGTCGCTCGCCAGCGCCGACGTTCCCGAGACCGCCGTCTTTACCTTCCCCGGCGGCCTCGCCGACCATCTCGCCGAGCAGATCGGCGAGCGCCCGACCGTCACCAACCAGCCCTTCACCGGCCGCCAGGACTTCCCCGACGACCAAGGCAGCGCCGAATGGGCGGTCGCCTGGCCGCTCTACAGCGACGGCGCCGAATCCTATTACTGCAACACCATCCCCACGCCCGACGGCGGCACCCACGAAGCGGGCCTCCGCGCCGCGCTCACCAAGGGCATCCGCGCGTTCGGCGAGCTCGTCGGCCAGAAGAAATCGAAGGACATCACCGCCGACGACGTCTTCAACGGCGTCGAGCTGATGCTCAGCGTCTTCATCCGCAATCCCCACTTCCAGAGCCAGACCAAGGACCGCCTCACCAGCCTCGAGGCCGCGCGCTTCGTCGAGGCCGCCGTCCGTGACCATTTCGACCATTATCTCGCCGACAATATGGACCGCGGCCGCGCGCTCCTCGGCAGCATCCTCGAACGGATGGACGACCGCCTGCGCCGCCGCGCCGAGCGCGAGGTTCAGCGCAAGACCGCGACCAGCGCGCGCAAGCTCCGCCTCCCCGGCAAGCTCACCGACTGCGCCAATGACGATCCGGCGGGCACCGAGCTCTTCATCGTCGAGGGCGACAGCGCCGGCGGCTCGGCCAAGCAGGCGCGCGACCGCAAGACCCAGGCGATCCTCCCGATCCGCGGCAAGATCCTCAACGTCGCCAGCGCGTCCGCCGACAAGATCCGCGCCAACAGCGAGATCGCCGACCTCCAGCTCGCGCTCGGCTGCGGCACCCGCGTCAAGTTCAACGAGGAGGCGCTGCGCTACGAGCGGATCGTCATCATGACCGACGCCGACGTTGACGGCGCCCACATCGCGACCTTGCTGATGACCTTCTTCTTCCAGGAAATGCCCGAGCTCGTCCGCCGCGGCCACCTCTTCCTCGCCCAGCCGCCGCTCTACCGCCTGACCGCCGGCGCCAAGACCCTATACGCCCGCGACGACGCCCACCGCGCCGAGCTCGAAGCGACCGAGTTCAAGGGCAAGAAGGTGGAGGTCAGCCGCTTCAAGGGCCTTGGCGAGATGAACCCGAACCAGCTCAAGGAAACGACGATGGACCCGGCCACGCGTTCGCTCCTCAAGGTCACCCTCCCCGGCCCCTACGAGGACCGCCAGCCGATCAAGGACTTGGTCGAGCGTCTGATGGGGCGGGACCCTGCGCCTCGGTTCGAGTTCATCCAGAAC
>DATCJM010000091.1:0-6347 GCA_036562805.1 Sphingomicrobium sp. | reverse complement strand
GAGCGAAGCGGGTCTGCTGGCGGACCCGCAAGAGGTGCGGGCAATTCTGATCGCGTCCGCGCAGGCGGGCCAGCCGATCAGCTATTCCGAGGTGCTGGAGCTGCTCGGCCACCATTTCACGCGACCGAAGATGCGGCAGCTATGCAAGGTGCTGACGTTCATCGACGAGGAAGCGGAGGAGCGCGGGGAGCCGGAGCTTGCCGTGCTGGTGGTGCGGCAATCCGACGGTCTGCCGGGGCAGGGCTGGTGGGTCGGCGGGGCGAAGAAACACGCTTATACCGGGCTCTGGGAAGGCCCGAAGGCGGCGAAGCTGATCCGCAAGGTGCAGAGGCAGGCGTTCGATTATTGGGCGGGACGCGAGGCCTAGCATTCGCTAATCGGCCTCCATGCCAGAGGCCCGCACCTTCACCGTCGACGAGGACGACGACGACATCCGGCTCGACCGCTGGTTCAAGAGGCACATGCCGGACGTCAGCTTCAACATGGTCTCGCGATGGGCGCGGACGGGTCAGCTGCGCGTCGCGGGCAAGCGCGCGGTTCCGGGTGATCGCGTCCACGCCGGCGACGAGATCCGCATTCCTCCGCTCGAGGCCGCGCCGGCGCGAACTGCGCGGCCGCAACGCAAGCGGGAAGAGCTTACCGAGGACGAGGAGCAGTTCGTGCGCGACATGGTGATCCACCACGACGCCAATGCCTTCGTGCTCAACAAGCCACCGGGCCTCGCAACGCAGGGTGGGACCAAGACGAACCAGCATCTCGATCGCTTGCTCGACGGCCTCGCGGGCGAAGCGGGCCGGCCCAAGCTCGTGCACCGGCTCGACAAGGATACGTCGGGCGCGTTGCTGGTCGCGAGAAGCGCTCGCGCGGCGGGCCATTTCGCGAAGGCTTTTGCAGGCCGGACCGCGCGCAAGGTCTATTGGGCGCTCGTTATCGGCATTCCCGACGCCGACGAAGGGCTGGTCGATGCGCCGCTAGCCAAGCAGCCCGGCACCGGCGGCGAGAAGATGCACATCAGTGAGGAGCATGGGCTTCCGGCCAAGACCCGCTGGCGGCTTGTCGACCGGGCGGGCAACCGCGCCGCCTGGGTCGAGCTCCAGCCGCTGACCGGCCGGACCCACCAGCTTCGTGCGCATATGGCGGCGATCGGCCATCCGATCGTCGGCGATGCCAAATATGGTGGAGCGGAGGCATTCCTGACCGGGGGGATCAGCCGCAAGCTGCACTTGCACGCACGGCGCATCCGCATCGACTCGCCCGACGGCGGCGCGATCGACGTGACGGCCGACCTGCCAGCGCATTTCACCGAGAGCCTCGCAACGCTAGGCTTCGATCCTCTTGCCGGCGACTCGCTTCCGCTCGAACAAAAGGCGGCGCCTTCCCGCGAGGAGAATCAGCGGAAGGTGGCGGCCGTCGCCAAGGCGCGGCGGCGTGAGCGCCGCGGCGAGCGCCGCGCCCGGGGCTCGCAGGGCCGAGCCAAGCGTCGGTGAACAGGCTGGCCATCTTCGATTGCGACGGCACGCTCGTCGACAGCGGCGCGACCATCTATCGCGCGCTCGGCGCCGCATTCGCGCAGAATGGGCTCGAGCTTCCGCCGCCGGAGGTCTCGCGCAAGGTCATCGGCCTCAGCCTCACCGAAGCCATGAGCGCGCTACTTCCGCAGGCAAGCGCCGAGGAGCATTTGCAGCTGGCCGAAGACTATAAGCGCGCCTTCTGGAACCTGCGCGCGGCGGGCGAAGTGGAGGAGCCGTTGTTCGACGGCGTCACCGAGTTGCTCGACGCGCTCGAAGCCGACGGATGGCTGCTCGCTGTCGCGACCGGCAAGTCCGATCGCGGGCTCAGGCATTGCCTCGAACAGCATGACATCCACGCGCGGTTCGTTTCATTGCAAACCGCGGACAGGCATCCGTCGAAACCGCATCCGTCGATGGTGGAGACTGCGCTCGCCGACGCGGACGCGGCGCCGGAGAACAGCTTCGTCGTCGGCGACACCAGCTTCGACATGGCGATGGCGGTGAACGCCGGTACGATCGCGATCGGTGCCGCCTGGGGGTACCATGATGCGGAGGAACTGCTCGACGCCGGCGCCGTGGCCGTGTCCGATCGGCCGTTCGAGGTCCTCGAGCTCGTCAGGGAGCATGCGTATGGACGGGGATGACGAATTTCGGAAGCGGCTTGTGCTCTATTCGCTCGTGCGCTTCGGCGGGTTGCTGATCTTCTTTCTCGGACTGGCGATCATCTACACCGGGCTGCTTCGCCCGGGCGGCTGGCCGCAAGTTGGCGCGGTGGTTGCGATCCTTGGCGTGCTCGATGCGTTCTTCGCTCCGCGGCTGCTCAAGCGCAGCTGGGATGACAAGGACCGGCGGGATTCGTGAAACGCTTCTGGAAGGATGTCGCGGCCGAGCGTGAGGCCGGCGGCTGGGTCATCAAGCTGGATGACCGCCCGGTGCGCACGCCGGCGCGTGAAACGCTAGTCGTGCCCAGCCAGGGGCTCGCCGACGCGATCGCGGAAGAATGGCGCGACGTGGCGGACGACATCGATCCGCGGGCGATGCCGCTGACCGGGCTTGCCAATGCGGCGATCGACCGCATCGCGCCCGAACGGCAGGCGTTCGCTGGCGGGCTCGCGAGATATGCGGAGGCGGATCTTGCCTGTTACCGCAGCGAATGGCCGCCGGAGCTCGTCGAGCGTCAGCGCAGGGCCTGGGACCCGCTGCTGGCCTGGGCACGGCGCCGGTACGATGTCGATTTCGCGAGCACCTCAGGCCTGATGCACGTGCCGCAGCCCCAGGCGACCGTCGAGCAACTGGCGCATGCCGTGGGCGCGCTCGGCGCGTTTCAGCTCGCGGGGCTGTCGCCGCTGGTGACGATCGGGACATCGCTCGTCGCCGCGCTAGCTGTCCTGGAAAAGGCGATTCCAGCCGAAGAAGGGTGGCTGGCGGTCAGTGTCGACGAACGATGGCAGCTCGAGCAATGGGGCGCGGACTCCGAGGCGGAGAAGGTGCTCGAGGCCCGACGCCGCGACTATGTGGGCGCCGCGCGTTTCCTGGAGCTTCTCGACTAGTGTGCGACGCCGAGTGAACGGGTGAAGGTAACGAGGTTGGTCTGGCGGCGCGTCTTCAATCGCTCGGCGGCGACGATCGCCTGAACCTCGCGCAGGCACTCGCCGGTGTCGCGATTGACGAGCACATATTCATATTCCGGCCAGTGGCTGATTTCGGCGTCGGCGCGGCCCATGCGATCGGCGATGACGTTTTCGGGGTCGGTGCCGCGGGTGTGCAGGCGCCTTTCGAGCTCGCCCATCGACGGCGGGAGCAGGAAAATCGAGACGAGGTCCTCGCCCATCGCGGCCTTGAGCTGCTGCGTTCCCTGCCAATCGATGTCGAAGAGGATGTCGCGGCCGATGCGAAGCGCTTCCTTCACCGGCACCTTCGGCGTTCCGTAACGGTAGCCGAAGACGGGCGCCCATTCGACGAAGTCGCCCGCCTCGATCATCCGGTCGAACTCGGCATCGTCGACGAAATGATAGTCGACGCCCTCGACTTCGCCAGGGCGCTTCGGGCGGGTCGTCGCGGAAATCGACATGGTCACTTCGGCGTCCGCGTCGAGCAACATCCGCGATATCGTCGACTTCCCCGCACCCGAGGGCGAGGAAAGGACGATCAGGAGGCCGCGGCGCTGACGGGTGGGAAGGTCCATGGCCGCTCTTGCTTCGCCTGACCGTCAGCCGTCAAGCGAGCGAATGCTGCGGCGCACAAAAAACCCTTGAAATGGTGCAGCGCACCCTATATTGTGCACTGCAACATATTTTGGAGGAAGACACGATGGCAGACGAAACCAAGGTCGAAGCCCAGGCAGCCGCCGAGGCTCCCGCCAAGGTCGCCGAGACCGTCGCCGACACTGTCGAAACGATCGCCAAGGAGGGCAAGAAGGTCGCCCGCCGCACCCGCGCGGCGACGGCTCGCAAGGCGAAGCGTGAAGCGACTGCGCAGAAGAACGCCGTCCGCCGCACAACGCGCAAGACCCGCACTCCTCGCAAGATCACTGGCGCGCGCAAGACCAGCCGCGCCGCCCAGGAAAGGATTGAGACTGTGACCAACAACAATTTCTTCAACGGCTTTGAGGCCGTTCCGGCGTTCGCGCCGTTCCAGTCGCTGTTCGCCGATGCGAACGAGCGCAGCCAGCAGCTCGCCCAGAAGAGCCAGAAGGTCGCCGAAGAACTCGCCGATCTGGCCCGCGCCAATGTCGAGGCAGTCGTCGAGGCCGGCCGCGTCGCCGCCGAGGGCGCGCGCTCGATCGGCCAGGACGTGGTCGCCAAGCAGCGCGACAGCGTCGAGCAGGCCGCCGACGTGATCCGCTCGCTCGCCGAGGCGAAGTCGCCGACGGAATATCTGCAGCTGCAGGGCGAGTTCGCTCGTTCGCAGTTCGACCGCGCGGTCGCCGAGACCTCGAAGCTGACGGAATCGCTGGTGAAGCTCGCCGGCGAGGCGTTCCAGCCGCTTTCGAATCGCGCGACGGCCAATGCCGAGCGCTTCAACACCCTCGTTGCCTGACCCTCTCCCCTCCTAAGTCTAGGCAACGCGGCGGCCGTCCCTTCATGGGGCGGCCGCCATTTTTTTACGGTCATGCTGCAATCTGCCGCCTTGCCGCGTTTCCGCGGACTGCCATATTTCAAGAAACGAATGACTGACCGACTGATCAGGATGGCCAATGGCGACGATGACGGGATCGAGGAGATCGAGACCGGCGTCGCGACGCGCACGCGCCCGAAGACCAAGAAGCCGTCAAACTACAAGGTGCTGATGCTCAACGACGACTACACGCCGATGGAGTTCGTCGTCCTAGTGCTTCAGCGCTTCTTCTCGATGGGGATCGAGGATGCGACGCGCGTCATGCTGCAGGTCCACCAGCAAGGCGTCGCAGTGTGCGGCGTGTTCACCTACGAGGTGGCGGAGACCAAGGTGACGCAGGTGATCGACTTCGCGCGCGAGAACCAGCACCCGCTCCAATGCACGCTGGAGAAGGCGTAAGGACGCTCGCTTGTAACACGGCTGTCACGCGCTAAACCCCCGCGGCAATGGACAGTATCTGGATCAAGGGCGGCGCGACGCTCAAGGGCGAGATCCCGATCAGCGGGGCGAAGAATGCGGCGCTGACCTTGATGCCGTGCGCGCTTCTCACCGACGAGAAGCTGACGCTCAAGAACCTGCCGCGCCTCGCCGATGTCGACACGTTCAGCCACCTCCTCAACCAGCTTGGCGTGTCGACACACGTCGCCGGGGTGAAGAAGGGCGAGATCGGGCGGCGGATGACGTTGCAGGCCGACGACATTGTTTCGACCGTCGCGCCCTATGACATGGTTCGCAAGATGCGCGCGTCGGTGCTCGTGCTCGGTCCGATGCTCGCGCGCATGGGCGAAGCGACCGTGTCGCTGCCGGGCGGCTGCGCGATCGGCGACCGGCCCATCGACCTCCACCTCAAAGCGCTCGAATGCATGGGCGCCGAGATCGAAATTGCCGCCGGTTATGTGAAGGCGAGCGCGCCCAAGGGCAGGCTGAGCGGCGGCGACTATAGCTTCCCGGTAGTGTCGGTCGGAGCGACCGAGAATGCGGTGATGGCGGCCGTGCTAGGCAAGGGCCGGACGCAATTGTTCAACGCCGCGCGCGAGCCGGAGATCGTCGACCTCTGCAACCTGCTCGTCGCCATGGGCGCGAAGATCAAAGGGATCGGATCGTCGCACCTGACGATCGACGGCGTCGAGGGCCTCCATGGCTGCGAATATGAAGTGATGCCCGACCGGATCGAGGCCGGAAGCTATGCCTGCGCGGCGGGCATGACCGGCGGATCGATCGACCTTATCGGCGCTCGGCCGGAGGATATGCAGGCGACGCTGAACGCGCTTGCCCAGTGCGGCCTCGTGGTCGAATTTCACAATCGCGGAATCAAGGTCAGCGCCGACGGCGCCTTGAAGCCGCTGGCCTTGTCGACGTCACCGTTCCCGGGCTTCGCAACCGACATGCAGGCGCAGTTCATGGCCATGCTGTGCCTGGCGCGCGGCGACAGCTTCCTCGAGGAGACCATCTTCGAGAACCGCTACATGCACGTGCCGGAGCTAAGGCGCATGGGCGCGGACGTCGATATCCACGGCCGCTCGGCGATCGTGCATGGGGTCGAGAAGCTGACCGGGGCCAGTGTGATGGCGACCGATCTGCGCGCATCGATGAGCCTGGTGCTCGCCGGACTAGCGGCGGAAGGCGAGACGGAGGTGCTGCGGGTCTATCACCTCGACCGCGGCTATGAGCGGCTCGAGGAGAAGCTCGGCGCCGTCGGCGCGACGATCGAGCGGCGGA
>DATCJM010000074.1:0-2201 GCA_036562805.1 Sphingomicrobium sp. | reverse complement strand
CCGCGAGGAAGTCGATTCCCGCCTCGGCGACCGCCGGCTCCTCGCCGATCGCTTTCCACGCCGCTTCCTCGTCGCGCCGCGAACGGACCCACGATTGACCCTTGCCGTCATAGCCGTAGCGGCGCGTCTTGAGGACGAGCGGAAGGCCGACCTTGAGCACCGACGCGGTGACGTCGGCAAGGCTCGAAATTTCGCGCCATGGAGCGACGCGCGCGCCACACCGCTCGATGAACGCTTTTTCCTTCGCCCGATCCTGGGCGATGGCGAGCGAGCGGGTCGAGGGCCGCAGCTTGTCGCCGAGCACGTCGAGCGGACCCACGGGCAGATTTTCGAATTCATAGGTCGCGACATCGACGCTTTTGCCGAACACGCGGAGCGCATCGACATCGTCATAGGCCGCGCGGGTGAAATGCGCCGACACCTGTGCGGCGGGACCGTCGGCGACCGGATCGAGGATGTGGCACTTGTAACCGAGCTGGGCGGACGCAACGGCAAGCATGCGGCCGAGCTGGCCGCCGCCGATTATGCCGATCACACTACCTGGCGGGATCGTCATTCGGGCGCTTCGGCCACCGAATCCGTCTGCCTGTCGCGCCAGGAATCGAGCCGCGCGGCGAGCGCCTCGTCGACGCTTCCCAGCATTGCCGCCGCGAGCAGGGCGGCGTTGATTGCGCCCGCCTTGCCGATCGCGAGGGTTCCGACGGGAACGCCGGCGGGCATCTGGACGATCGAAAGCAGGCTATCCATGCCCTTCAGCGCCTGGCTCTCGATCGGAACGCCAAGCACCGGCAGCGATGTCATCGACGCCGTCATTCCGGGCAAATGGGCGGCGCCGCCGGCGCCCGCGATCACGACCTTGAGTCCGCGGTCCCTCGCCGAATGGGCGTAATCGTACAGCCGCTTGGGCGTGCGGTGCGCGGAGACGATCTTCGTCTCGTGCGGCACGCCCAGCTCCTCGAGCGTTTCGGCCGCGTGTCGCATCGTCTCCCAGTCGGAGCGGCTTCCCATGATGATGCCGACGAGCGGCCCATCCTCACGCATTCCGCATTGTCCCGCCTTGAACCAATTGACTTGAGGCGGGTCGTTTAGGGTGCCGATTCCGGCTAGGCAATCGCACGCTTGGCTGTCGTGGCTTTGGGGGCAGAGTCGCAGCAGCCAAGTTCCTGCATTTTCAAGACTTTGGAATCGCGCTATGGCCGTTATCGCAGACGAGAGCAGGGGCTCGGGGGCAATGTCTGATTAAGTGTCCGACGTAACGGACGTCGACCAGCTCATTAATGAGATCGGCGCGTTGCGCGGCAAAGTTGCGCAGCTGCAGGAGCGGGTCGAGCAGCTCGACCTGCTGGCGCACGAGGACAGCCTTGTCGGGCTGCCCAACCGCCGCGGGTTCATGCGCGCGCTGGAGCGGCTGATCGACCGCGTTAGCCGCTACCAGGAAAAAGGCTCGATGCTGTTCGTCGATCTCGACGGGCTCAAGCTCATCAACGACAGCTTCGGCCACCAGGCGGGCGATGAAGCGCTGGTGCAGGTCGCACGGCTGCTCGTCGGCGGCGTTCGAAAGAGCGATGTCGTGGCGCGGATCGGCGGCGATGAATTCGCAATCCTGCTCGGCCATTCCGACGAGGATTCGGCGCGCGAGACGGCAACGCGGCTGGTCGACTTGATCGCGGCTTCGGATTTCAAGCATGGCGGCCAGACCATGCCGCTGAGCGTCGCCATCGGCGCCGCCGCGATCCACGGTGACGATACGCCGGAAAGCGCGATGGCGCGCGCCGACGAGGAAATGTACCGCCGGAAGGCGGCCTAAGCCTCTCCGAGGTAAAAGCGGCGTTCGACCGAAAGATCGTCGCCCATTTCATACACGATCGGCTTGCCGGTCGGGATTTCGAGCCCGACGATTTCCTCGTCGCCGATGTTCGACAGATATTTGATGATTCCGCGCAGGCTGTTGCCGTGGGCGGCGACGATCACGCGCTTGCCTGCTGCGAGGGCGGGCGCGATCTCGCTTTCATAATAAGGAACGGCCCGGGCGATCGTGTCCTTGAGGCTCTCCGTGTGGGGCACGTCGACGCCGGCGTAGCGGCGGTCGCTCCGGACTTCGTACGGGCTGTCGTCGGGAAGCGGCGGCGGCGGGATGTCGTAGGATCGGCGCCAGATCTTGACCTGTTCGGCGCCAACCTTGTCGATCATCTCCTGCTTGT
>DATCJM010000054.1:0-14986 GCA_036562805.1 Sphingomicrobium sp. | reverse complement strand
GCTCAACTTCTACACCCTCGAGGAGCTGGAGCAGGTGGTTCGCCGCGCCGCGCGGCTGCTTAACGTCGACCTGACCAGCGACGGTGCGGGCGAGATCGCCCGACGCTCGCGAGGAACTCCACGTATCGCGGGCCGGCTGCTGCGCCGCGTGCGCGATTTCGCCCATGCCTCCGGCTCGGATACGATCGACGCCAAGGTCGCCGACGCGGCGCTCTCGCGGCTGGAGATCGATTCGCTCGGGCTCGACGCGATGGACCGGCGTTACCTGACGATGATCGCCGACCTTTACGGCGGCGGGCCCGTCGGGATCGAGACTCTCGCCGCCGGGCTCTCGGAACCGCGGGACACGATCGAGGACGTGATCGAGCCCTATCTCATTCAGCTTGGCCTCATCGCCCGGACCGCACGAGGGCGGTGCCTCAACGGACGCGGCTACGCCCATCTCGGCCTGCCCGTTCCGCAAGGCAGCCAGAGCGGATTGTTCGATAGCGGAGCCTCGTCGAAATAATGCGTCACTTGTCATTACTTGCAGCGGCGGCATTTGTGGCCGCGGCGCCCGTTCCGGCTCAGCACAACGCACAGGTCTCCGCAGCGCCGGACTATTCGAAGGCCGCCGACTGGCTCTGCCTCCCCGGCCGAAGCGACGTCTGCTCGACGCCGCTGGCGACCACCGCGCTAAGTCCGAACGGCTATGGCTCGACCGGCAAGAGCGTGGTCGCGAGCAATCCGCCGGTCGACTGCTTCTACGTCTACCCGACTGTCTCGCGCGACCAGGGCATGAACAGCGACCTCAGCCCCAGCGAGGAGAAGGGTGCCGCCGAAGTGCAGTTCGCGCGCTTCGCCGGCGTTTGCCGGACCTTCGCGCCGATCTACCGGCAGATGACCGTGAGTGCTGTCGCCGCTTATTCGGCGGGGGCGAACATCGATGCCGCCGCCGCGCTCGCCTATCGCGATGTTGCCGCCGCGTGGCGCAACTATCTGGCGACGAAGAACGACGGCCGTCCCTTCGTCCTCGTCGGTCACAGCCAAGGCAGCCTGATGCTGCAGATGCTGGTCGCTCGGGAGATCGAGAACAATCCCGCCGTCGCCGCTCGGATGAAGCTCGCGATCATCCCCGGCTTCAACGTCCTCGTGCCCCAGGGCAAGCTCGTCGGGGGAACATTCAAGCGAACCCCGCTGTGCAGCCGCTCCGGGGAGACGGGCTGCGTGATTGCCTACAGCAGCTTTCGCGACAAAAACCCCCCGCCCGAAGGCGCGATGTTCGGCTATGCCGATCAGGCTGGCATGACGGTCGGGTGCGTGAATCCGGCACGCCCCGGCGCAACGGACTGGGTGCCGCTCGACAGCTATTGGTACGCGCGCTCGACCCTGCCCGTGCCGGGCGGTCCGATCAGCTGGTCGAGCGAGGGAGCCCCGCCTTCGCCCTTCCTCCGCACCGAGGGACTCGTTTCGGCGAAGTGCGTCAACGACGGTCCTCGCGGCTATTTGTCGATCCGTACCAATCACAAGGCCGGCGACAAATGGACCGACCGTATCGGCGGTGAAGTCGGGCTGCTCGGCATGTTCCTCCCCGGTTGGGGCATGCACCTTGGCGACGTCGACGAGGCGCAGGGCGATCTCATCCGCGATGTCGAGGAGGTCAGCGCTCGATCCAGAACAGCTGCTCGACCGGCACGCTGAGCGCTTGAGCGAGCTTGATCGCCAATGTCGCCGAGGGCGTGAACACGCCGTTCTCGACCGTGTTGATCGTCTTGCGGCTCACACCGACCTGCTCCGCGAGCGCGGCCTGGGTCAGCGACGCTTTCTCCCGCTCGCTCTTGATCGCATTCGCGAGCCGCTCGGTCACCGGGCCGCGCGCAGCTCGAGGAGCGCGAAGGCGATCATTGCCGAGACAATGCCGGCCGTCGCCACATATTGCCCGACTTCCTCCGCGCCGATTGCCGGATTGAAGTGCGACGCCAGCTGGAAGGCCAGCGCAACGACGACGGCGGCCCAGAAGCCGATCGTGCAGCTCAACTGCCGATTGGCGCGAGTTCCCTCGTCGTCGAGAAGGCGCGTCACGTCGCTGTTCGGCCGCAGCCACCGCTTGATCGGAAGCAGGTTGAGCACGCAACCGAAGAGCAGGCCGAGCCATAGTCCCTGCGCGAAGTCGCTTCCTCGGCCGCTGCGGACGAAGACCATCACCGCGCAGGTGAGCGCGGCAAGAAAAAGAAATGCGAATGCGCGATTGCGAGCGCGGCGCTCGGCGATGTCGATAGCTGTCATATTCGTGACTCCATGTAACCTGTAGGTGACATGTAACCTACGCGTTACATTCAAGTCAAGCGGGGTTGCGGTGGCGAGTCCGCACTCGCTAGAGGCAAAGCGGATGCCGGCAATATCTTTCGACACGCCCTATCGCGGCGGCTTCGTCGGCCGCGAGCATCATTTCGCGCTGACGGTCTATTTCGAGGACACCGACACGGCGGGCGTCGTCTATTATGCCAATTATCTGAAATTCATGGAGCGCGCGCGGTCGGACATGATCCGCGCTGTCGGCGTCGACCAGACCGCGATGCTGCATGGCGACGGCAGCGCTTATTATGTCGCTCATGTCGACATCCGCTATCGCCGCCCGGCCCGCCTCGGCGATGATCTGCAGGTCGTCAGCACGGTCCAACAGGTCCGCGCATCTTCGGTGAATATTCATCAGCGAGTCATGCGCGGGCCGGAACTGTTGGCCGACGCATCAGTCACTGCCGCGTTTCTGGACCGCGAGGGCCGGCCGCGGCGTCAGCCAAGAGAGTGGGTGGAAGAATTCCGGCAAATCGTCACGCAATGAGAATGAAACTGGCATGGTTCGCGGCTGCACTGGTCGCGACTGCCGCGCAGGCGCAGCCGGACAGGCCGGCAGCGACGGTGATCGCCATCCCGCCGCTGACCTCGCCGGATTCGGGCACGAAGGGCAATGAGATGCTCGCGATCGCCTGGCAGGCGACGCAGCTCATCCAGGCCGACCTCCAGCAAACATCGGAGGTGATGGCGCTGCCGCCCGACCGGAAGGATTATTATTCCTATCCCGAAGTCACTGCGCCGACCTTCTCCAAGTGGCGCGACAAGGGCGCCAAGGCGCTGATCACCGGCTTCGTCCAGTCACGGCCCGACAAGCGATACACGATCGGCTGCTACGTCTACGATGTGGAGAAGGGCCGCGAGCTCGCCCGGATCGGCTTCGTCGTCGCGCCGGCCGATCTGAGGCGCGCCGCGCACAAATGCTCGGGCCTCGCTTACAAGGCGATCACCGGGGCGCCGGGCATGTTCGATACGCGCATCGCCTATGTTGCCGAGACCGGCGCGCCAAGCGCCCGCGTCAAGCGCATCGCGATCATGGACAGCGACGGTTTCAATCACAAATATCTAACGGCCGGCGACACGACGGTGCTGACCCCGCGGCTGTCGCCCAAGGCGGGTCGGCTCGCTTACGTCAGCTTCCAGGGCGGCACGCCGCAAGTCCGCATCCTCGACTTCAACAGCGGCGAGCAGCACCCGCTGCTGCCCGGAAACGCGCTGACCTTCGCGCCGCGCTACTCGCCCGATGGATCCAGGATCATCTTCTCGATGATGCTCGGCGCGAACAGCGACATCTATGTGGTCGGGGCGAACGGCGGGCCCGTCCAGAGGCTGACGACCTCGCCGGCGATCGACACCGACCCGAGCTATTCGCCCGACGGCAGCAAAATCGTCTTCGAAAGCGACCGATCCGGCACTCAGCAGCTTTATGTGATGAATGCTGACGGGACGAACCAGCGGCGCATCACCTTCAGCACCGCCGCTTACAGCGCGCCCGAATGGAGTCCCGACGGCAATCTGATCGCCTTCACCTGGCGGATGGGTGACATCCGCCGGATCGGCGTCATGGAGCCGGACGGGACCGGCGAGAAGATCCTCACCGCTGGCCCCGGCGATGAAATGCCGAGCTGGGCCGCGAGCAGCCGCGAACTGGTGTTTCAGCGAAACGAGGGCGGGCGCCCGGCCATCTATCGCGTCAGTCTCGACGGAAGCGCGCCGCGGCGAATGACCGTCCCGCAGGACGGGTCTGATCCCAATTGGTCGGGGACGATGGACTGATGCGCAAATATCTACTGATCCTCGGCGCGCTCATGTCGGTTCCGGCCGCTGCGCAGCTCCCGGGCCTGCGGCGCCGCGATCCGCCCCCGCCCGTCCCCGTGCAAAACCCGATCGACGTGGTTCGGGCTGACTTCGCCGCGCAGTCCGGCGGCACGACGGTCTATTTTTCCGTTGGCAGTGCGAATCTCACGCCTCAGGCGAAGACGTTGCTTCAGGCACAGGCTGCGTGGTTGCGCCAGCACCCGGACGTTGCAGTCCGAATCGAAGGCCATGGCGATCCGACCGACACCCGCGACCACGCGCTCGCCATGGGCGCGGAGCGCGCCGCCGAAGCCCGCGATTTCCTGATCCTGCTTGGAACGCCCGCGGCGCAGGTGAGCGCCATGACCTGGGGCAAGGAGCGCCCGGGGCCGCCGAGCGCGGTTACGACGATCGTCCCGCCCTTAGGCGGCGCGCCGGCCATACCCGCAGCTGACTAGCCACGAACGCGCCTGGCGCTGGGCCTCCGCGATCTCGCGGGCGGTCATCTCGAGCGCGATCTCGGCGCGGCATTCCTGCCCGCGCGTCGAGCCCGAAAGCGCGGCGAGGTTGAACCATTTGTGGGCTTCGACGAGGTCGACGGTCACGCCGCCGCGGCCGGTCGAGTAAGTCAGGCCCAGTTCGAACAATGCGTCGACGTCGCCGGCTTCGGCATCGGCGATGCGGCTCCTGAGCAGGAACTCCGCCCCCTTCTGACTAATAGCACCCATGTCGGTCCCCTCTTCCCTGTTGACGAGGAAATTCGGGGCGAAGAGGAAAAAAATGGTTAACGCCGCGCAACCACGAATTCAGACGGCGATATTGTCGATCAGGCGCGTGCCGCCGATCACTGCCGCGGCGATGAGGCGCATAGCGCCTTTTCGCTCCTCGACCGGCTCAAGCGTCGTTTCGTCGACCAGCGCGAAATAGTCGATGCGGGTGAAGCCGGCTTCCACCAGCGACTTGCGCCCGATGTCGAGCGCGAAGCGTGCCGGCATTCCGTCCAGAACTGCATCGCGGGCATATTGGAGCGCCCTCGGCAATCCGGCTGCCCGAGCACGATCGTCCGCGGCGAGATAGGCGTTGCGCGACGACAGAGCGAGACCGTCGTCCTCGCGGACGGTCGGCACCGCGACGATCTCGGTCGCGATGTTCAGATCTTCGACGAGGCGCCGGATGACGACGAGCTGCTGGAAATCTTTCTCCCCGAACAGGGCTACGTCAGGGCGGACGGACGTCAGCAGCTTGGCAACGATGGTGGCAACACCGTCGAAATGGCCGGGGCGGGCCTCGCCTTCCCACCGGTCGGACACCCCTTTGACGTGGACCAAGGTCGAGAAGCCCTGTGGGTACATGTCGCTTGCCGACGGCATCCACAAAAGGTCGCAGCCCGCCTGCTCGAGCATGCGCGCATCCTCGCCTTCGCGGCGCGGATATCGGGTGAAGTCCTCGTTCGGGCCGAATTGCGCTGGATTGACGAACAGGCTGGCGACGACCTTGTTCGCCCTACGGCGAGCTTCGCCGAGCAGCGCCATATGGCCGTCGTGAAGCGCGCCCATGGTCGGGACGAGCGCCACTGTACCCTGGAGTTCGCGCCGCGCCCGCGCCAATTCTTCACTCGATCGAACGATTTGCACGCGCTCGGCGCCTCAGTTAATCTTCGCCCCGGGCGGCGCTTGCGCATGCGCCGGGGGAAAGATCAAGCATGACACAGCCGCATTTCATCGTCTTCGCCAACGAAAAGGGCGGGACGGGCAAGTCGACGACGGCCGTCCATACGGCGATCGCATTGGCCGCGTCCGGTCACCGCGTAGGAGCACTCGATCTCGACAGTCGCCAGCGGACGATGACGCGCTATCTCGAGAACCGCGATGCGACGATCCGCCGGCTCGAAGCCGACTTGCCGCAGGCGACCTACGAAGTGCTCGAAGATCACAGCGAAAGCGGCCTCGACGCGGCAATCGGACGGCTTGCCGAAGCCGCCGACGTCATCGTCGTCGACACACCGGGCCGCGACGACGAGGTGGCGAAGGCGGCGATTCTCAAGGCCGACACGCTCGTTACGCCTATGAACGACAGCTTCGTCGACCTCGACCTCATCGGGCAGGTCCATCCCGAAAATTACAAGATCACACGCCCAAGCTTCTATGCCGAGCTGATCTGGAACAGCCGCACGCAACGCGCCAAGCAGACGGGCAAGAGCGTTGACTGGGTCGTTCTCAGAAACCGGCTCCAGCACATCGAATCGCACAATCTGAAGCGCGTCGGCGCCGCGCTCGACGAACTTGCCCGCCGCGTCGGATTCCGCGTCATTCCGGGCCTCGGAGAGCGCGTCATCTACCGCGAGCTGTTCCCTAAGGGATTGACGCTCCTCGACCTGCCGCAACTCGGCGAGGTCGGGATTGCGCATATCACCGCCCGCCAGGAGCTCCGCGAGATGATCGCCGGCTTGGGCATCCCCGGCCAGGAAGAGCAAAAGCTCGCCGCCGCCGGTTGAACCAATCGTCCGCCGCTGCGTAAGGCAGCGCAATGGCTCATCAGTTCAATCGCACCATCCTCCGCGAATATGACATCCGCGGGATCGTCGGAGACACGCTCACCGAAGCGGACGCCTATGCGCTCGGGCGCACCTATGGAGCGATCGCACAGGACGAGGGCGCCGGCCGCATCGCCGTCGGCCGGGACGGGCGGACGCACTCGGGCATGCTGCAGGCCGCGCTAATCCGCGGCCTGAACGAGGGCGGCGTGGACGTGATGGAGATCGGCATGGGCCCCTCGCCGATGCTCTATTTCGCAACCTACTATCTCGACGTGGACGGCGGCATCCAGGTGACCGGCAGTCACAATCCGGCCGACTACAACGGGTTCAAGCTGTTGCTGAAGGGCCGGTCCGTCTTTGGCGAGGAGATTCAGAAGATCGGCGAACGGTCCGCGCTCGGCCAGTGGAGCGACGGGAGCGGCGGAGCTGAAGAAATCGATATCCGCGAAGCTTATGTCGATCGTCTTCTCAAAGACTTTTCGGGCAAGGCGTATCGGATCGGCTGGGACGCCGGCAACGGCGCTGCAGGCCCAATCCTCGACATGCTGGTCGAGCGGCTTCCCGGCCAGCATCACGTGATGTTCAGCGAAGTCGATGGGCGTTTCCCCAACCATCATCCCGATCCGACCGTGGAGGAGAATCTCGAGGACCTGAAACGGCTCGTCGCGCGCGAGCAACTCGATTTCGGCATCGCGTTCGACGGCGACGGCGACCGGATCGGAGCCGTGGACGGCAAGGGACGCGTGATCTGGGGCGACCAGCTCCTGATGATCCTCGCCGAAGCCGTCCTTAAGGAGCAGCCCGGCGCGTCGATCATTGCCGACGTCAAGGCAAGCCAGACCCTGTTCGACCGCGTCGCCGAACTGGGCGGCAAGCCTCTGATGTGGAAGACCGGCCACAGCCTCATCAAGTCGAAGATGAAGGAAACCGGTGCTCCGCTAGCGGGCGAGATGAGTGGCCATATCTTCTTCAAACATCGCTGGTACGGATTCGACGATGCGCTTTACGCGGCGGTGCGTCTGATCGAAGCCGTCTCGGAGAGTGGCCGCAGCCTGACCGAGATCATGGACCACATGCCGCAGACGGCGGCGACGCCCGAAATGCGCTTCCAAGTCGACGAAATCCGCAAATTCGCCATCGTCGACGAGGTCCGCGACAGGCTCTCCGAGGACGGCGCGAAGGTCGATGCGACGGACGGCGTCCGGGTCAGCACCGCGGATGGCTGGTGGCTCCTCCGCGCATCCAACACGCAGGACGTGCTCGTAGCGCGGGCCGAGGGGAGTGACGAAGCCGGCGTCGCGCGGCTCGTGGCTCAGATCGACGATCAGTTGGCCAAGTCAGGAGTGCGGCGGACCGGCGCGGCGCATTAGGATCGCGCGCCGAAGCTCCGTTGCGCAAGGACCATTGCTCCGACGACACAAGCGCTGAACAATGCGCCTTCAAGACAGCTCGTGACCAGCTGAGTAACCGGTCCAAAGCCGCTTTCGCCAAACAGGCCACCGATCGGCTCCAGGCGCAGCCGCGAGTCCGGAAAGGTCCGCGCGAGGAGATCAAGGCTCCCCAGCATCAGCCTTCCGCCAACCAGCGCGATCAGACCCCCCGCAACGGCGCCGACCAGCGCAGACGCCGCCACGCTGCGTCGTAGCCTCGCGATGCCGGCGCGGAACGCAAGCCAGGCGGAGAGCCCGACGGCGGCGCCGAGGATGGCGCCTTCGCTCGCTCCAGTAATGCCCGAAGGCGAGTGGCCCAGGAGCAGGGTAAAGGCGTCGAGGCCGAGCAGCTTCACGCCTCCGCCGACGAGCAAGCCGCCGAACGCACCGCCGGCGATTCGCGGCCACCACGCGCGCGGCGCCATCCGGTCGGCGAAGACAATTCCAAAGCTTACGCCAATCCCTCCGAAAAGCGCGACCGCAATGGTCACACACAGAATTACGAGCAGCACGGAGATCGTGCCGATGCCCTGCGCTGCAGAGTCCGACGCGCCCGCGAAGCCGTAGATCAGGCCGCCGACAAATCCCGCCATTCCGCCGCCGATCGTCCCGGCCGCGCCGATCAGCATCTCGTTCGGCCAGCCCGGCGAGGCCGGGCGAATGGCGCGGCCGCTCCCATCGACGGGCGCGATGAAGCGATAGCCATGCTTCGGCACGGTCTCGATAAAACGGGGTCGCGCCGCGTCATCGCCGAGTTGGCGGCGCAAGGTCTTGATGCACTGCGTCAGCGCCTCATCGGTTACCGGCACTCCGCGCCAGACTTCGCCGAGGAAGCGCTCCTTTGGGATGAGCTTGCCGGGCTCGCGTACCAGCAGCGCAAGCGCGTCGAGATAGCGGCTATTGAGGTCGAGCCGCTCCCCGTCACGCTTCAGCTGCCGATCCTCGGCATCCAGCTCGAAGCGGTCGAAACGGAAGCGGATAGTCACTTTTCAGGAAGACCTCACGACTTGCTCGTGCCTCTCACGGGCATGCAGAGCAAAGTGAAGCGGCAAACAGGCAGGGAGGCAAGTATGTCGGACATCGCAAACAAGCCGCTATCTCGCGGAAACATGTGGCGGGCGATCGGGTGGGGGAGTGCGATCGCCCTCCTGGTCACGCGGTTCCGTTCATCTCGATGCGGCTGCACGCCGACGGTGTGAACTGGACCATAGGGGACTTCATCTTCGCGGGCGTCATCTTCGCGACCGTCGGCGGGCTTCTGGAGCTCGCCGTTAAACTGATGCCGAACGCCTCCCATCGCGGTGAATTGCTGTTCGTCGCGTCCGCCTACCTGTTCAGGCGCGCTGCATGGCTTCAGTCGTCTTCGTCTTCATAACCGACGAGGTTCAGCTCGCACGCCTTGATCTGGTGGGTCATGCACCAATGCTTGAGCGCTTCTTCGCGGCCATGGGTAATCCACACTTCGGTCGGCTCGATTTCACGGATCGTGGTGGTCAGCTCGTCCCAATCCGCATGATCGGAAATGACCAGCGGCAACTCGACGTTGCGCTGGCGGGCGCGCTGGCGAATGCGCATCCATCCCGACGCCATCGCTGTGACCGGATCCGGAAGCCGGCGAGACCAGCGATCGTTCAGGGCGCCGGGCGGGCAGATGACGACGTGGCCCGCCATCTCCTGTTTCGTCGCGGAGCTGGTGTGGCGAAGTTCGCCCAGCTCGACGCCAAAACTTTCGTAGAGCTGGTTGAGCCGCTCGATCGCACCGTGAAAGTAGATCGCGTCGTGGTGGCCGCGCGCGCGCAGCTCGGTGATGATCCGCTGGGCCTTTCCGAGAGCATAAGCGCCGACGAGCACGCAGCGGGTCGGATCGGCATGGAGGCGATGCAGCAAACGGTCGATCTCACTGCCAGTGTCCGGGTGCCGGAACACCGGCAGGCCGAACGTCGCCTCAGTAATGAAGACATCGCACGGCACGGGTACGAAGCTCGCGCAGGTCGGATCGGGGCGCCGCTTGTAGTCACCGGACACGACAACTTTCTCGCCCTTGTGCTCCAGCACGATCTGGGCGCTGCCGAGGACATGGCCCGCGGGAACGAAGGTGACGTCGACGTCGGCGACGCGGAGCTGCTCGCCATAAGCGACGGGTTGCCCGGATTGCGGCCCGTACCGGCATTCCATGATCGCCAGCGTCTCCGGCGTGGCGAGCACGGCCCCGTGGCCCCCGCGGGCGTGGTCGGAATGGCCGTGCGTGATCATGGCGCGTGCCTTGGGCTCGGTCGGGTCGATCCACGAATCGGCCGGGCGGACGTAGATGCCCTCCGGGTGGGACTCGATCCAGGAACCCAATCGCGCCATTGAGAGCTATATAGGACGAACGACCCGGATGTTCCTGAAGGCCGGGCAGGAGGAAGAGCATGGGACACGCCTCTTGGTGGATAATGGACGTCCTTGGGCCGGCGATCCTGCTCATCGTACTCGTCTGGCTGGTGATGCGGCGCGGCTCCAACCGCACAAGCGACCGCACCGAATCCGCGACTCGCGAGGGCTACCGTGAAGAAGAGACCCGCCGTCGCGAGGGGACCGACGACCTCTGAACGAGCTCCCGCCAGTCGTCGCACGCTGGTTTGAATCGAAAGGCTGGAGCCCAAGGCGGCATCAGCTCGAGATGCTCGAGCTTGCGCGCGCCGGTCGGAGTGCATTGCTCGTTGCCGCGACCGGCGCCGGCAAGACGTTGGCGGGATTCCTTCCGACCATCTGCGAGCTTGCCGAGCAGCCGTCCGAGGGGCTTCACACGCTCTATGTGTCGCCGTTGAAAGCGCTCGCCGTCGACGTGCAACGCAACCTCATCGCACCGATCGAGGAAATGGGGTTGGACGTCCGGGTCGAGACGCGGACAGGCGACACGCCCTCCGACCGCAAGGCCCGTCAGCGGGTCAAGCCGCCCCAGGTGCTTCTGACTACGCCCGAATCACTGAGCTTGCTGCTCAGCTATCCCGACTCGCCGGTGATGTTCGAAGGCCTGCGGACCGTGATCGTCGACGAACTCCACGGCTTTGCGAAGGAGAAGCGTGGCGACTTGCTGTCGCTTTCGCTGAGCCGCCTCGAGAAGCTCGCCCCGGAGCTCCGCCGGGTCGGACTGTCTGCAACGATCAGCGATCCCGACGCTTATCGGTCGTGGCTCGCGCCCGATGCGGACATGGATCTGGTCGATCTGGTGATCGGCGATCCGGGAGCAGAGCCGGACCTGTCGATCCTCATTCCCGAAAACAAGATCCCGTGGGGCGGTCATTCAGGCCGACACGCAGCGCGCGAGGTCATGGAGCTGATCGAGCAGCACAAGACAACCTTGGTGTTCTGCAACACACGAAGCCTTGCCGAGCTGATCTTCCAGGACCTCTGGGCGGTCAACGATCACGCGCTGCCGATCGGAATCCATCACGGCAGCCTCGCGGTCGAAGCGCGGCGGAAGGTCGAGGCCGCGATGGCCGCTGGAAAGCTGCGCGGGCTAGTCGCAACGGCGAGCCTCGACCTCGGCATCGACTGGGGCGACGTCGATCTTGTCGTCCAGATGGGTGCACCGAAGGGCAGCTCGCGGCTGCTGCAGCGGATCGGCCGTGCCAACCACCGCCTCGACGAGCCGAGCAAGGGGATCATCGTTCCCGGCAACCGATTCGAATATCTCGAGGCACGCGCCGCATTGGACGCGATCGATGACGGCGAGCTCGACCCGGAGGTATTCCGGCCGGGCGCTCTGGATGTGCTCGCCCAGCACATCCTGGCCATGGCCGTCGCTGCCCCGTTCCAGCAGGATGACCTGCTCGCCGAGGTCCATTCAGGGGCGCCCTATGCGGGCCTGAAACAGGATATTTTCGAGGAGATCCTGAACTTCATCGCCACCGGCGGATATTCGCTCAAAGCCTATGACCGCTTTCGCCGGCTCGTGCCGGAGCCAGGCGGAATGTGGCGCATCGCGAAGCCCGCGGTCGCGCAGCAGCACCGGCTCAACGCCGGGGTGATCGTCGAGCAGCCGCTGCTCACCGTCCGTTTCCGCAACGGCAGGAAGCTGGGCACGATCGAGGAAGGCTATGCCTCCACGCTCGCACCCGGCGATCACTTCTATTTCTCCGGCCTCAGCCTTGAGGTCGAGCAGTTCAAGGACACCGACATCATCGTTCACGCATCGGCAAAGCGGGCACGGATCGTCACTTACGGCGGGCAGCGCATGTCGATGTCGACGCATCTCGCCAACCGCGTGCGCCACATGTTGTGCGACCGCAACGACTGGCATCGTTTCCCTGACGACGTTCGAGATTGGCTCGACGTGCAATCGGAACGCTCGGTGCTGCCCGAGCCGCACCAACTGCTCGTCGAGACCTTCCCGCACGAGGGACAACATTTCATGGTCGCCTACAGCTTCGAAGGCTGGAATGCGCACCAGTCGCTCGGAATGCTGGTCACTCGGAGGATGGAAAGCGCAGGTCTGAAGCCGCTTGGGTTTGTTGCCAACGATTACGCCCTGGCTTGTTATGGCCTGGAGCCGATCGACGATCCCCAATCGCTCTTCTCGGCGGACATCCTCGAGCAGGAGTTCATCGACTGGGTCGAAAGCTCGTACCTGCTCAAGACGGCGTTTCGAGAGGTGGCCGTGATCGGCGGCCTGGTCGAACGCCATCACCCGGGGAAGAAGAAATCGGGACGGCAGGTCAGCTTTTCGACCGACCTCATTTACGACGTGTTGCGCCGCTACGAGCCGCAGCATCTGCTGTTGCGCGCAGCGTGGGACGATGCTCGCCGGCGAATGACCGAGCTCGGGCGTCTCGTCCGCCTGGTCGACCGTGCCTCGGCAACCATGCTCCATGTGCAGCCGGGCCGAATCACGCCGATGGCGGTACCGCTGATGGTGATCGTCGGCCGCGAGGCGCTACCGCCGGGCGCGGAAGCCGACGAGACCTTGCTCACCCAGGCCGAAGCGCTCGCTGAAGCGGCGATGCACCTGTGAATTCTGTTCATTGCTGGTTCGTCCGGCGTCTGCGAGTCTCCGGTCATGCGCTTGCTTGTCCTGCTTCTCCCGCTCGCCCTTGGTGGTTGCGTCGTCGAAACCGTCGCGAAAACCGCAGTCGACATCGTGACATTGCCGGTGAAAGTCGCGTCTGCCGGCGTCGATGCCGTGACGACCAGCCAGAAGGAAGCCGACGAGAAGCGCGGCCGCGAGGCGCGCAAGCAGGACGAAGAACGCGGGAAGCAGGTTCGGCTGGCGACGGAACGCTGCCGGAAAGGCAAACCTCTTCCGACCGACGATTGCGCGAGGCTCCAGCCCCGCTAGGGGGCGTGGATGCGCTATTTCCTGGACACCGAATATAATGGCGTCGGCGGCGCCCTGCTCAGCCTCGCGCTCGTTCCTGACGATGGCGACGACCTATACCTGACGCTCAGGACGTCAGAACGGCTCGTCGATTGGGTCGAGCGGCATGTTGCGCCCTATCTCGATTCCGTGCCCGAGCAGCTGTCGTGTCCGCGCCTGTCCCGCGCCGATGCGTCCCACGCTCTCGAGCGCTACCTCCGGCATGACGAGGAGCCGGTGATCGTGGCCGACTGGCCGGAAGACGTCGCGCAATTGTGCAACCTCATGATCACCGGCCCGGGACAGATGATCGAGGGCGGGCACCTGACCTTTCGCCTCGTACCGCTGAGCAATTTCAGCACCGCGGCGAACAGCAAGGTGCCGCACAACGCGCTTCACGACGCGCGCGCGCTTCGCGATCACTTCCTTGCGATGGAATAAGGTGCGTTACTCGGCCGCCGTCCTGTAGGCGGCGGTTTCGCCGTCGCCGTCGATCCAGGTCAGGTCGCCGAACTTCAGCTCTCGACCGTCGTGCGCCTGGACGCAAATCTTGCGGACCGGGCGCCGGTCACGCTTGTCGGCAAGGACGATCTCCATCTTTCCGTAGCCCCATTCCTCGCCCCACTGACGAACCGCAAGGATCACCGGCAACAGCGACTCGCCCTTGGGCGTGAGCGAATAGATGACGCGCCTCTTGTCGGCCGGATCGGCCGTTCGCTCGAGGATTTCGCCGGCGACCATCTTCGACAGGCGGTCAGACAAGATGTTGCGGGCGATTCCGAGGCCGGCCTGGAATTCTTCGAAATGATGCAAGCCATTGAATGCGCCGCGAAGAATCAGGAACGCCCATTTCTCGCCGATGAGCTCGACTGCCGCGGGAATCGGGCAGGACAGAGCTGCCTCCTTGAACCGGTCGATATCGGATGTGAGCGTGTCTGCCGGCATGCGCGCTTTCTCTTCGCTGATCAATTTCATGAAAGCACAGAACGGTTTCAAAAAACAGTTGCTATGTGAAACGCTACACGATATTCAGTAGTAAATCGCAACTAGAAAAGGGATGATGCGATGATCCGTTCGGTCTTCACTCTCGCGGCCCTTAGCCTGACTGCTGCGCCCGCGGCATCGGCAAATTATTCGGCAACCCTGGCCCACCCGATCACGGCGCGCTTCATTACTCGAGACATCAGCTGGAATTGCGGCCCGTCTGCCTGTCAGGGTGCGACAGACGAGAGCCGGCCGTTGGTACTTTGCGAATCCGTTGCCAAGCGTGCGGGTCAGGTCGAGACCTTCCTCGTGGACGGGAGTCCGCTTTCCGCCGCCGACCTGCAGCGGTGCAACGCCTCTGCCAGATCGCAGCAGGCGCAGTCGGTCGCCAGCAAATAGATTCCCCGGGCCGTCTCGCTCCTCGGCCGGCCCCGCTTTTTCTTTGCTTGCGCATTTGACGCCGCTCCCCCCATCTTAGGGGCGTGCTGCGCCAGTACGAACTCGTCGAGAAGGTGCGCTCCTACGATCCCGATGCGGACGAGGGGCTGATCAACCGCGCCTACGTCTTTT
>DATCJM010000144.1:0-3638 GCA_036562805.1 Sphingomicrobium sp. | reverse complement strand
GCATGGGCCGAGCGCCCTTTGATGACGAAGGAGAAATTGCCGCTGCCGGGGCGCGCTCCGGCGAGCGTCCCATCCGGAAGAGCTGCGGGCTCATAGGTAAGCGCCGCGCGCTTGCCCTGCGCCGCCTGCGCGATCAGCGCGGCCGAGGCGAGCGACCCGACCTCCTCGTCGCTGTTGATGATGATCTCGTAGCCGAGGCGGTCCGCGCGGCGGTTCCGTTCGATGCCTTTGAGCGCCGCGAGCATCACTGCGATTCCGCCCTTCATGTCTGCAACTCCGGGGCCGTTCAGCACGCCATCCTCGAGCCAGCGCGTTTCCTGGAACGGATGATCCGCCGCGAAAACCGTGTCCATATGTCCGGTGAAAAGCAGCTGGACGGGTGCCGTCGGCCTCACCGTCAGGTGCAGGTGCCGGCCATGCTTGATCTTCACCGTCCTGCCGGCCGGATCGACATTCTCGACGGTCGCCGGCTGTTCGAGCCGGAGGACGCCCGGCAATGGCGAGAATGCATCGGCGAGCACGTCGGCCATGCGCTCGAGTCCCGCCAAGTTGCGCGAGCCGCTGTTGATCGCCGCCCAGGCCAGGACCTGGTCGAGCATTGGCTCGGCGGAAGCGCGCTCGACGGCCTCTCGTTCGGCGGACGACAATTCCCCCATGCCGAGGCTCCTAGCGAGGGCCACGGCGGAAGGCCACCCGAAGCCTGCTAGCTCGTCGGTTTGATGTACTTCAGCGCATATTGGTCGGTATGCCCGCGGATCGACGGATCGAAGATCGGCTTCGAATGATCGTCGGCGGGATTGGCGAGGAAATTGCCTTCCCCGGCGAGCTTGAACCCTGCGGACGTCACTTCCTTGATCACCTGCTCGCGGTTGATGCGGTGCATCTTGGCGATGTCCGTGGGCGTCAGCCCCGGCGCGCCCTGGTGATCGAGGATGAAGAAGATGCCCCCGGGCTTCAGCGCGCCATAAACGGCACGGTCGAAGGCGACGGTGTCGACGGGCTGACCGCCGGGCCCATATTTGGCGATCTTCAGGTCATGATAATTCTGCGTCACCCAGGCAAGGTCGAGCGGCTGCGGGAATTTGACCGTCCCGAACGGCTCGACCTCGAGCGAGACATTCTTCCACTTGCCCTCGGCCAGCATCTTGCGGTCGTCCTGCACGGAATCGTTCCAACCTGCATTCTCGATCGCGTGGATATGGCCCGAGGGGCCGACCACGTCGCTTATCATGCGCGTGAAATAGCCGCCGGCCGGGTAGAATTCTCCGACTGTCATGCCCGACTTCACGCCGGAGAATTGCAGGGTCTCCGCCGGCTTGCGGAAGGCGTCGGCGGTCCGGAACGCGGCCGGGCGCGCCGGGTCGGCAACCGCTGTCTGGATGCTCATGCCCTGGTGCGGCGCTGCGCCGTTGTTGCAGGCCGGAAGGACGAGAACGGCTGCCATATTTATCAGCGTCAACGGGCGCATGCGGACCTCCACTGTGGATGGCGCTTGCCTAGATTATCGTTGGAGAGCCGAAACGGCGTTTCGACCGGCGGTCAGAGATAGTCGGCAAACTCGTCGACGAGACGGCGGTAGAGGTCGCGCTTGAATGGAACGATGAGGTCGGGGAGCTGCGCCGGCTCGACCCACCTCCACTCGCGGAACTCGGGATGCTCGGTCGCGATGTTGACGTCGCTATCGCGCCCAAGGAAGCGACACAGGAACCAGTCCTGCTCCTGCCCGACCCACGGCTCTTTCCAGATCACTCCGACGAGCTCATCCGGGAGTCGGTAGCGCAGCCGCTCGGGACATTCGGCGATCTTCTCGACGAGATACGGCGCAATGCCGGTTTCCTCCTCGACCTCGCGAAGCGCGGTCGCCCACGGGTCCTCGCCCTCGTCGATCCCGCCCTGTGGCATTTGCCAGGCGTCCTGGTTGTTATCGATCCGCGCCCCGACCCATACCTTGCGCTCGCTGTTGACCAGCATCACGCCGACGCCGCGGCGGTATTCATTTTCACCCGATCCCATGACCGGTCCTTGGTACTGCCGCACTGCTCGCGCAATGGTTCAGGGATTTCCTGTGCCGATCAGCGCCTTGCCCGCACATCGAAGTCTATCCGATCCAGCGCGACTTGCACGCGCCTGCGGAAGATCCCGACGATGAATGCAAAAGAGGCGACCGAGGCGCGGTGCCAGCGAAGCTCCTTCACCAGCCGCGGCTCAGCCCGCAGGTCATGTGCGGCCGCTGCCCACCTTGGCGCTGGGAAATCGAGGTCGCACGTCGCCGGGAGCAGCGTTGCGATCGCGGATCCGCCCGATAAATAATCGCCGCAATGAGCACGGATCGCGTCCTGAATGTCTTCGGGGATCACTTCGCGCACATCCTGCCGATATGGCGTGGCAACATAATTCTGGCTGAGCTGGCTGAAATCGAGCGCCATCACCCCCGCCAGATCGCTTCGAAGATCCGGATCGGGCAGGCGCGATAGTTCGTCACCGCCATAAATTTGCGTCCAGCTCGCCCCGTTCATCGCAACCTGGGTGATCTGGCTGGCTTGATAGGCGGCGATCACGAACTGTTCGTCGCTGACCTTGGGATGGCCAGCCCAGCCGGCAAAGGCGGTGTCGGCATAACGATTGGTGGTCGCGAAATAACGGTCCACCGACTTTAGCGCTTGCTCGAACTGCGCGAGGCCGGGTCGCACTTCCGCGACCATCTGCTCCGCCTCTCGGCGTTCGACGGCTGCCTGGTTGCGGTTGGCAACCCAGGTGCCGATGAAGACGCCAACGATGACGATAATCAGCTCGATGGCGATCGCCATCCAGTGCTGCTCTTTCAAGCTGCCGGTCAGTCGCCGCACCAGCATTCGCTCTGAGGCCCCCCTCCGGCGTGTTCGAGAGCAATGCCTATAGAAGAGGTGGCGAAAGGCAACCGCCCGTCCTATCCTGCGCTTATGGCCACAGCGACGCACGAACTCACGCAAAAGGAAGCCACGGCCCGGCCGCCGCAGGAAGCGGTCGTCGTCCGCTTTGCCGGCGACAGCGGCGACGGCATGCAGCTTACCGGCGGACAATTCACGCTGTCGACCGCGCTCGCGGGAAACGACCTCGCGACCTTCCCCGACTTCCCGGCGGAGATCCGCGCGCCGCAGGGCACGACCTTCGGCGTGTCGGCCTTCCAGATCAATTTCGGCTCCTGCGCCATCGACACCGCAGGCGACCAGCCGGACGTGCTCGTCGCGATGAATCCCGCCGCACTCAAGGTGAATGCTAAGGAAGTGCGCGACGGCGGGCTGCTCATCGTCGACGAGGGCGAGTTCACCGCGCGCAACCTCGCCAAGGCCGGATATGATCAGAATCCGCTCGAGGACGGCAGCCTCGCAAGGTGGCAGGTCGTCCACTTCAACATCTCGCAGCTGACGCTCGACGCCGTGAAACCGTTCGGCCTCGGCAACAAGGAAGCGCTGCGCTGCAAGAACATGTGGACGCTGGGGCTGGCGCTCTGGATGTTCGACCGCGACCGCCAGCCGATCGTCGACTGGCTCAAGACGAAGTTTGCCAAGGCGCCGGAGCTTGCCGAGGCGAACATCGCCGCCCTCAACGCCGGCCATGCGTACGGCGAGACCGTCGAAATGGGTGCGCCGTTCAAGCAG
>DATCJM010000049.1:0-3716 GCA_036562805.1 Sphingomicrobium sp. | reverse complement strand
ATCCATCCGACCACCTATCTCGAAAACGACCGCTGGAATGCGCCGCTCCAGGCCGGCGGCGACACCGCTTTCCGCACGAACCTGTTCGTCCAGAGCCAGGCGAGCGCATTCAACGGGGCAGGCCAGATCTGGGCGCCTTATTACCGGCAGGCGGCATTCGGCGCCTTCCTGCTCGACAGCGCCGATGCCGAGGAAGCGCTGGACTTCGCCTATCGCGATGTCGCCGCGGCGTTCGATGAGTTCGTCCGCGAGGCCGGCGACCGGCCAATCATCCTCGCCGGGCACAGCCAGGGTGCGCTGCACCTCGAACGTCTGCTGCGCGAGAAAGTCGCCGGCAAGCCGATCGCGAAGCGCATCGTCGCCGCTTATGTCGTCGGCTGGCCCCTCGACACGGCGAGCGACCTGCCGGCGCTCGGCCTCCCCGCCTGCACCGCGCCTGATCAGGCCGGCTGCATCCTTTCCTGGCTGACCTTCGCCGACCCTGCCAACCCCGATCTGATCGTCCAGCAGTGGGCGAGCACCAAGGGGCTCACCGGCGGCAAGCGAAGCCGCAAGACGATGCTGTGCGTCAACCCGCTGACGGGAACCGAGAACGGCGCGGCGCCGCCGCAGTCGAACCCCGGAACGCTCGTTCCCACCGCGGACCTGCGCTCAGCAACGCTACAAGCGCAGCAGGTCGGCGCGCGGTGCGACCATGGCCTGCTGATCGCCGACGGGCAGATCCCGCCGCTCGGCCCGTACGTGCTCCCCGGCAACAATTATCACGTTTACGACTATGCGCTGTTCTGGAGCGCGATCCGCAAGGACGCCGAGCGGAGGCTGGCGGCATGGCATTGATCACCACGAGCACCGCCGAATTCGCCGCCGCGCTTCCGGACGGCGGAAAGCTCGTCGGGCTCGACGTCGGTACCAAGACGATCGGCATCGCGATCTGCGACGCCGGCTGGCACTTCGCCGGCCCGTCGGAGACGATCCGGCGGACGAAGTTCATGCAGGACGTCGATAGACTCCGCCGGATCATCGAGCATGAGCATGGGAGGGGACTGGTCATCGGCCTCCCGCTCAACATGGATGGAAGCGACAGCTCGCGCACGCAATCGGTCCGCACCTTCGCCCGCAACCTCGCGCCGCTCGAGCTTCCGATCCTGCTGTGGGACGAACGCTGGTCGACGCAGGCGGTCGAGCGGGCGATGATCGAGGCCGACGTCAGCCGCTCCAAACGGGCCGAGAAGGTCGATGCGCTTGCCGCCGCGCACATTCTTCAGGGCGCGATCGATGCGCTGGCCAATCTGGGCAACGGCAGTTAGCGGACACGCTCGTGAACCTCCTCTCCATCGATTCGCTGAGCGACGCCCAGATCGGGCACATCCTCGATCGTGGCGAGCATTGGTTCGAGCGCAACCGGTCGGGGGCGAGGAGCGGCGACGCCCTCGCCGGCCGGATCGTGTTCAACGTCTTCTTCGAAAACTCCACGCGGACTTCGATGTCCTTCGCGACTGCCGCGCACCGCCTCGGCGCGTCGGCGATCTCGCTCTCGGTCGAGCATAGCTCGGTCAAGAAAGGCGAGACGCTGGAGGATACGGCGGCGACTCTCGGGGCGATGCGCCCCGACGCGCTGGTGATTCGCCACCGCGAGAATGGCGCGCCTGCCGTCGTCGCCGACATCGTTGAAGCGCCGGTGATCAATGCGGGCGACGGCACCAACGAGCATCCGACGCAGGCCCTGCTCGACGCGGCGACGATCCGCCATCGTCTCGGCCATGTCGAAGGTCTGAAGATCGCGATTTGCGGGGACATCAAGCATAGCCGCGTCGCCCGCTCGAATGCGAAGCTGCTGCCGCGCCTTGGTGCGCAAGTGAGGCTCGCCGGCCCGCCGGAGCTTATGCCTGCCGACATCGCCCAATGCTCGGTCGATGACGCGATCGCGGGCGCCGACGTCGTGATGATGCTCCGTGTGCAGCGCGAACGGCTGGAGCAGGACTTCAGCGATGCCCCGGGCGAATTCCTGAGCCGCTACGGGCTTACCGCCGAGCGGCTGCGCAGCGCCGCACCGAATGCGTTGGTGATGCACCCCGGCCCGATGAACCGCGGAGTCGAAATCGAAAGCACAATTGCCGACGACCCGGAGCGCTCGCTGATCACGACCCAGGTCGAAATGGGCGTGGCCGTGCGAATGGCCTGCCTCGAAATGCTGGTCGGCGAACCGACGGCTTAGTTGGAGGCGATCTCCACCGGCGCGTCACCGGCGGCGCCGCGCACGAAGCAATGGCCGCCGCGGCTCTTCAGCGTATTGCACCGCGCAATCGCCTCGCGCTGGTTGCCGAAGCCCTGGATCGACAAGCGCCAGAAGGTGCCCTTCGGCGAATCGAAGCGTGCACGCAGCGGCAGATAGGCGCGAAGCGCAGGGTAATGCTGCGTCAGATGGCTCCAGCCGGCGCTCACCTGCTGAGGCGAGCGGTAGGAGCCGATTTGCATCACGACGTCCGGATTTCCACGACGCGCGACCGCAGCGATGCGGCGAACCGTCGGCTTCGCGATCGCCGGCGATTTCCTGGGCAGGAACGAAGCGACCTCGGCCGCAGCCTGGTGCGCCGCGGACGCCATTGCCGCGAGCGGCACTGCTGCGAGGGCCTCGGCTTGTGCGACCATCGACTTGGGCGCGGCCGGGGCGAGCGCAACCGCGGGGGCCGCCTTCACAGCCGATGCCGGCGTGGCAACCGCCGGCATGAACTTCGGGAATGGCGGAACGACCGGTTGAGGCGCGGCGAGCGCGACCTGCGGCTTGGCCGCAGGCACGGCGACCTTGGGCGCGGGAGCCGGAGCAGCCGCCGCCATCATCGTATCTGTCTTGCGCAGCGCCAGGCGAACGGGCTCACCCTGATCGGTCGGCGCCGGCTTCACGCCGACGAAGGCCGCGATCTGTTCGGCTGGTCCCTTTGGGCTTGCGAGCAGCATCCACTGCTGGATGCGAGCGTCGAGCTGGTTGCCCGGCACATCCTGCGCGGCGATCGTGCGCGCCTCCGACCAGTCCCCGGCAAGCGCGTGCGCAAGCGCAAGGTTCTGGCGGACGGTGCCGTCGGCGCCCGGCTCGCGGGCGGCAGCCTCGAGCACGGCGACCGCGTCATCGGGACGGCCGGCAAGCGCGAGCGCGAGGCCGTAGTTCGACGGGTTCAGCACCGACTTGCCGGCATCGAGGAAGGCAACAGCCTGGTCCTTCTTGCCTAGCGCGGTCTCGACCAGCGCGAGCTTCAGGATCACCTGCGGCTGGTTCGAATAGATGGTCAGCGAATCCTTGTAGGCTGATTCGGCGGAACGGAACCGCCCGGAGACGAAATAGGCATTGCCGAGCAGCGCGCGAAATCCGGCGTCGTTCGGCGACTTGTCGACGGCGCGCTCGGCGAGATCGACGGCAAGCGGGAGGTTGTTCGAGTTCAATGCGGCCAGAGCGCGGGTCGCGAGGCCGACATTCTCGTCAGCGGGACCGCCGAAGCTCGTCTTGACCTGCGGGGCGGCGCAGCCCGCGATCATCGTGGCGAGCACGATTGCTGAAGCGGCTGAACCGAAGCGGAGCGGCCTGGTCATGAGTTTTACCCCTTCCGTTTGGCCTTCGAGGCCAGGGAGTCGAGTTCCGGCATGCGTTCGAGCAACTGATCGAGCGCGTCGGTCACGAACTGTTGTGCGGATCGGCCATCGACCGCGCAGGCAAGACGCAACTT
>DATCJM010000048.1:0-11696 GCA_036562805.1 Sphingomicrobium sp. | reverse complement strand
ACGATGTCGTCGGCACTGAACGACCGATAACCGAGCGCGGCAAGGCGTTGCAGCAATTCGGGGCTGACGCCGTGAATTGCCATCGACACCACGTCATCCGCGCTCAGCCGCCCTCCTTCGAGCTGGGCATAGGCGCGCGCGAGTTCCGGTCGGACACCGTGAATGGCCATCGAGACCAGATCGTCGGCGGTCACGTTGCGGAAGGCAGGACCGATGGCCGCCATCTCGCGCACGAACTCGGGCTTCACGCCGTGGATTCGAAGCGCGACGAGGTCTGACGCGCTGATGTGCTGGAGCGCGGGGCCGATCGCGGCCATCGCTCGAATGTACGCAGGTTCGACGCCGTGGATCTTGAACGCGATCAGGTCGCCTGCGGACAGCCGGTAGCCGAGCCCGCCGAGGGCGCGGACATAGTCGGGCGTCGCGCCATGGATGCCCATCGCCACGAGCTGGTCGATGTCGGGGCGGGTGAAGCCGTTCTTGTCCAAAGCGTCGACGAGGTCGCGTCCGACGCCGCTCATCGTCAGCGAATAAGCCTGGTGCTCATCCGGCCGCCCGATCCTTCGCGCGTCGAGGAAGGTCGCGAAGCCCACGTCCGGAGCGAAGCGGCACGTACCAGCGCCATGCGCACCCCCCGCGGTGCCGGTGCAGTCAAGGCGTCCCGCTTCCTTCACAAGCGCAAAGCGAACCGGTCCTGGCGGGCCCATCAGTTGCGCCCTGCTTAGTCCCTGCAGCTCCTCGATCCGGCGGCTGTTGGACCAGATGCTGTCGCTGTCGGCGCCCCAGCGCGCCTCGACCGTCAGTTGGACTTCGGAGCCGTCCTTTCCCCGACCGTTCGTTGCAAAGGACCAGTTCACCGACTGGACCTGCTGCGCCGCGGCGGCGGTTGCAGGAGCCGAGGCGGTCACCGCGGGCGCGCATGCAATGACGCCCGCGATGACCAGTTTGCGCCAGGCGAAGGGGACTCGACCCGGCGCAAGCTTATGGCTGTCGCTACCCATCTTACTCATACCTCAGCGCGTGGATCGGATTGGCGCGCGCGACCTTGACCGCGTGGCCAACCACGGTCGCGATCGCGATCCCCAAGGCGATCGCCGCCGCGATCACGAACGGTATCGGCGTCAGTGCAATGCGCTCATCGAATGTGTTCAGCCAATTGCGCATCAGCCACCACGCGATCGGCCAGGCGATGATATTGGCAATGATCACCGGGCGGCTGAACTGCCACACGAGAAGGCGCACGATGTCGCGGGTTCGCGCGCCCAGGACCTTGCGGATGCCGATCTCCTTCGTCCGGCGCTCCGCCGTGAAGGCGGCAAGACCGAACAGGCCGAGGCAGCCGATGATCACCGCGAGCAGCGAGAAGGCTGCGAAGATTTCGGCACGCGAATCCTCCACTTTGTACAATTCGCGGATGATGTCCTCGCTGAACTTCGCCTCGAACGGTACGTCATTGGTGATCTGCTTCCACTGCCGCTCGACCGCCCCCTGAACGGTTGCCGGATCGCCGCGATAGCGGATCACCATGAAACCGGGTCCGGTGTTCACGTTCTGGAACATGATCGGGTCGATCGGCGTACGCACCGACCTGAAGCGAGTGTCGCCCACGACGCCGATGATGTTGATGTTGACCATGCCGGTACCGGGCTCGAACAGCTCGCTCCGGACGACCTTGCCAACGGCATCCTGCGGCGATTTGAAGCCCAGCTTGCGCGTCGCATAAGCGTTAAGCACGACGTTCACACCGCGCTGCGCAAGCGCGATCTCCTGATTCTTGTCGACCGGGAAGTTCAGCGTCATGTCGTCCGCCGGCCGGTTCGGGTCGAACCAGCGGCCGGCGAGCAGCTTCAGGCCCATGGCGTCGAAGAAGCCCTCGTCGACATTATATTCGCCGATTACGACCTGCTTGTTGGTGCCCGGCGGGATCAGCCCCGTGTTGCTGCTATTGTCGGTAGCGACCCCGATGTCGGTGAGGCCGACCGCGACTACGCCCGGGATGCGCTTCATCTGATCTTCGATCGTCTGCGTCTTCGACAGCAGCTGATAGCGGTTCATGTTGTCGACCTGGAGGATGTGATCGCGCTTGTACCCGGGGTCGACCGAGCGCGCGTAAGCCGTCTGACCGTAGATCACTGCAGTGCAGATGATGAGCCCGATCGACACGGCGAACTGCAACACGACAAGCGCCACGCGCAGCCTGCCCGACCCCGGCGTTTCCGCGGCCGAGCGGTTCGCTTTCAGCACCTGCGCGGGCTGGAACCGCGACAGGAAGAAGGCCGGGTAAAGGCCACTGACGATGCCGACCAAAAGAGTGAGGCCAATCGCCGGGAGAAGCACGCCCCCTTGGCCAATATAATGGAGCGACAGGTCCGCATCGAGGAACGCTGCGAATGGGCTGACAAGCAGCTCCACCAGCGCAAGCGCAAGCAGCATCGAGACGCCGGAAATCAGAATCGATTCCGCAACGAACTGCACGACCAGCTGCTTGCGGGTCGCGCCGAGCACCTTGCGCAGCGCGACTTCGCGGGCGCGCTGCCCCGCGCGCGCCGTGGCGAGATTGGTGAAGTTGACGACCGCCATGCCGAGGATCAGCACCGCGATGATCGCGAAGGTCGTGATCGTCTTGGCGTCATTGCCCGGAGTCATCGATCCGCCTTGGGCTTTGCCGAGGTGGACGTCGCGAAGATTGATGAAATGCCAGTCCTGTTCGTCACCGGCGTTATATTTGACGTCGCCGTTCGGCTGGTCCGGAATGTTGCGCTTCTCCCATGCCGGCTCCTGCGCCTGCAGCTGCTTGACGTCGGTTCCGGGCCGCAGCTTCAGCCAAACCCAGCCCGACTGGCAGCTCCAGCAGGTCAGGAAGTTCGGCTCTTGTGCAAAGAAGCTGTTGAAATCCATGCGCAAGATTGCGTTGACCTTGAGGCTGGAATTCTTCGGCAGGTCCTTGAGAACGCCGGTGATCTTGTAGTCGCGCGTGACGCCTTTCGAAATGAGGCTCATCGTGCGCCCAACGACCTGGTCGGTGCCGAAGCGGTTTCTCGCCTCGGTTTGCGTGATTACCGCCGTCTGCGCCTGCGGAAGCGTGGTGCCGGCGACGAGCGGAAGGTTGACGACCTTCAGGAAGTCGTCGTCGGCGATCAGATAATTTTCCGTCGGCGACGCCTGGCCGTCCTTCGTGAACACCGGTGAGCTGCTTAGGGCGTAGACGCCGCGCTCGACCTGCGGGAAATCCTTGAGGACGGCGCCCTTGGTGACGTAGCTCGTCATCTGCAGGAAGTCGGGTTCTCCGTCCTGCGGGTGCGGATACCAGGCCTGGAGCTGGTAGGTGTTCCGGACGTCCGGAATCCAGTCGTCGTAGCTCTGCTCATAATGGATATAGAGCAGGATCATGATGCAGGCTGCCATGCCGATGGCGAGGCCCAGGATGTTGATGATCGAATAGGTTCGGTTCTTCGCGAGCGCCCGAACCGCGACCGTCCAGTAGTTCCGCCACATGCTGACTGTCCTCTGCAAGGAAATGTGCTCCGATATGTCGAGAAGGCGCCGCCGCTATTCGTAGCGAAGCGCGTGAATGGGGTTGGCGCGCGCGACTTTCACCGCGTGGCCCACGACGGTCACGATGGCTATCCCGAGCGCGATCGCCGCTGCAACGACGAATGGGATCGGCGTCAGCGGGATGCGCTGGTCGAACGTGTTCAGCCAGTCGCGCATCATCCACCAGGCGATCGGCCAGGCGATGATGTTCGCGATGATCACCGGTCGGCTGAATTGCCAGACGAGCAGCCGAACGATGTCGCGCGTGCGCGCACCGAGCACCTTTCGGATGCCGATTTCCTTCGTCCGCCGCTCCGCGGTGAACGCCGCGAGTCCGAACAAGCCGAGGCAGCCGATGACGACCGCGAGCAGCGAGAAAGCGGCGAACGTCTGTGCTCGCGCATCCTCCTTCTTGTACATGTCGCCCATGATGTCTTCGCTGAACTTCGCGGTGAACGGAACGTCGGTCGTAACCTGCTTCCATTCACGCTCGAGCGCCGACCTCACGGCCTGCGGATCGCCTTTGTACCGGACCATCATCCAGTTCGATCCGGTCCTGATCTTGTGGAACATGATCGGCTCGATGGGGGTGCGGACCGTGCGGAAGCGGGAGTCGCCGACGACGCCGACGATCGTGACGTTCATCAACCCCAGATGATCGCCGACCATGTCTCCACGCACCACTTTGCCAACTGCATCGGCGGGTGAGGAGAAGCCGAGCTTGCGCGATGCATATTGGTTGATGACGACGTTCATGCCGCGGTCGTGGATTGCCTGCTCGACCGCCGGTTGAGACGGGTAGGGCACGGTTGCGTCGTCGATCGGACGATTGGCATCGAACCAGCGGCCCGCGAGAAGCTTGAGGCCCATCGCCTCGAGATAGTCCTGACCGACCGCATATTGACCGATCAGCACCTGCTCCTTGCTTCCGGGCGGGATAATGAAATTGTTGTTGCTGTTGTCGGTGTTGATTCCGATGTCCGTTAGTGCCGCCGCGACGACGCCGGGCGTATGCTCGGCGCGTTCGACAATTCCCTCGGCCAGCGGCCACAGCTGCGCACGGCTGAGATCCTCGACCTGCAGGATGTGATCCCGCTTGTATCCCGGGTCGACGTGGCGGGCGTAGACGGTCTGACCATAAATGACCGCAGTGCAGATGATGAGCCCGATCGACACCGCGAACTGTAGCACCACGAGGCCCGCGCGGAGGCGCCCCGATCCCGGAGTTTCGGCTGCGGAGCGGTTGGCCTTGAGCACCTGGGCGGGCTGAAAGCGCGAAAGGAAGAATGCCGGATAGATTCCGCTGACCACCCCGACGAGAACCGTCAGCAGGACCGCGGGTAGAAGGACCCCGTCACGGCCGAAATAATGGAGTGCCAGGTCCGCATCCAGAAATGCTGCGAAGGGCTTTACCAGCAGCTCGACGAGAGCGAGTGCGATGAGCATCGATACGGCCGAGATCAGCACGGACTCGGCCACGAACTGGACGACCAGCTGCCGACGAGTGGCGCCCAGCACCTTCCGCAGAGCGACCTCGCGCGCGCGCTGCCCCGCTCTTGCAGTGGCCAGATTCGTGAAATTCACCACTGCCATTCCAAGGATGAGCAGCGCGATGATCGCGAAGGTCGCGATCGTGCGCTCGTCATTGCCCGGAGTCATGGGGGAATCCTGGGCCTTGCCGAGGTGGATGTCCTTCAGGTTGATGAAGTGCCAGTCGGTTTCCTTGCCCTGGTTCCAATGGATCCCGACCGTGGGATCGTCGGGGATGTTGCGCTTCTCCCATGCCGGTTCTTCGGCCTGCATCGCCTTGACGTCGGAGCCCGGGCGCAGCTTCAGATAGACCCAGCCCGACTGGCAGCCCCAGCACTTCAGCGATTGCGGATTGTCCGAATTGAAGGCGACGTAATCGAGCCGCAGGATTGCATTGATCTTCAGGCTCGAATTTTTCGGAACGTCCTTGATCACGCCGTTGATCCTGAAATCGCGCTTCACCCCCCGCGAGATGATCGTAAGCGTGCGTCCCACCACCTGGTCGGTGCCATAGCGCGCAATCGCCTCGCTCTGGGTGATCACGGCCGTCTGCGGCTGCGTGAGCGTCGTCCCGGCAATCAAGGGCAGGCTGACGACCTTGAGGAAGTCGTCGTCCGTGAACATCCAGCTCTTGGTCGACGCTGCCTGGCCGTCATTGATGAACACCGGACCGTTGTCGGTCAGATAGGCCGCATACTGGACCTGCGGATAATCCTTCTTGATCGCGTCCTTCGTCGCATAGGGCGCCATCTGCTCGAAGAACGGCTGCCCGTCCTGTGGATGGGGCGTCCAGGTCTGCAGCTGGTACGTGTCGGCGACATCCGGGAGCCAGCTGTCGTAGCTGCGCTCATAGCGGATGTAGAGGAGGATCATGATGCATGCGGCCATGCCGATCGCGAGACCGGCAATGTTGATGATCGAATAGGTCTTGTTCTTGGCCAGGGCCCGAACTGCGACCGTCCAGTAATTCCGCCACATAACGATCGTCCTCTCGAAACTATGGGACTCGTACGCGGGACAAGGCTCAGGCGGCGCGCCGCCGCTCCTGGAGGATTCGGCCGTCGAGCATGTTGACGACGCGGCTCGCGAAATCGGCGTGCGAGGGCGAGTGAGTCACCATGACGATGGTCGAGCCTTCCTGGTTGAGCTGGCGAAGCATGCGCATCACCTCTTCGCCATGAGCCGTGTCGAGGTTGCCGGTCGGCTCGTCGGCGAGGATCAACTTCGGCTCGCCGACGAGTGCGCGGGCGACCGCGACGCGCTGCTGCTGTCCGCCCGAAAGTTGCGTCGGACGGTGCTTGGCGCGATGCGCAATGCCGACCTTGTCGAGCACCCGATCGACGCGCTCCCTGCGCTCGGACGCCGGGAAATTGTGATAGAGAAGCGCGAGCTCCACATTCTCCCGGACGGTCAGTTCGTCGACCAGGTTGAAGCTCTGGAAGATGAAGCCGATGTTGCTCTTGCGCGTCTCGGCCAGCTGCGTTTCGCTAAGGCCCGCGACCTCCTGCCCATTGAACACGTAAGAGCCGCCGGTCGGGCTATCGAGCATGCCCATGACGTTGAGCAACGTCGATTTGCCGCAGCCCGAAGGCCCCATGATCGCGACGAATTCGCCGTCGGCAATATCGAGGTCGACATTGTCGAGCGCGGTCGTTTCGACCGTGTCGGTGCGGTAGGTCTTGGTCAGGCCGGTCATGGTCAGCACGGTGGTTTTCCTTTCTCAGTCGTCGCTGGAGCTGAAGCTCAGGTGGTTCTTGTCGATCAGGCCGCTGTAGGATGAGGTGATCACGCGATCGCCGGGCTTGAGGCCGCTCAGCACTTCGATGAAATCGCTGTTGCGCCGCCCGAGCTGGACAGGCCGCCTGGTCGCGCTGTTGCCGCCCTTGTCGACGACGAACACCCAATTGCCGCCCGTGTCGTTGAAGAAGGCGCCATTCGGGATCAGGAGCGCCTTGGAGGAATCGCCGACGGTAAGCTTGGCCTGGATCGTCTGGCCGCGCTGCATTCCCGGAGGCTCGGGGCCAACGAACAGCAGGTCGATCTGGAACTCGCCGTTGCGGACCTGCGGGTACACCTTGGCGACCTTGAGGCGGTAGGTCTTGCCATCGATGTCCGCAGTCGCGGTTTGCCCGACGGCGACGCGGCCGAGATAATATTCGTCGACGTCGGCCTGCAGCTTGTCGCCGCCGGCGCTGTCGATCTGTCCGATGCGCTCACCCTGCTGGAGCGACTGGCCGAGCTGGATGTCGAAGCCGCTCAGCTGGCCGGTGACCGGCGCACGGATGTTGAGCTGGCTGAGACTGCCCCGCGCGACGCCCATGCTCGTGTTGAGCGAGGATGCAGCCGCACGCAGCTGCGCGAGCTGGCTGCGCTGAAGCGCTTCGTTCTGGTCGATGCTCTGCTTCAGGATGCGAAGGCGGTTCATCTGGAAATCCAGATCGTCCTTCGTATCCTTGTAGGTCTTCATCGCGACGAAGCCCTTGTCGGCGAGCGAATGATAGAGATCGTATTGCCGCTGCGCCTTGGCGAGATCGGTTTGGGCCTGGTTGAGATCGCGCAGGTTCGAATTGTGGGTGTTGACGAGCGCGAGCTCCTGGCTGCGCATATTGTTGAGCTGCTGCTCGACCTCGGCTTGCTTCTCGAGCGTCGAGAGCTGGAGCTCGGCATTCGAGAGCACCGCGAGCAGTTGGCCCTGCACGACCTGGGCGCCGTCGTCGACCAGCTTCTTGTCGACCTGGCCGCCTTCGACCGCATCGAGAAACACGGTCAGCAGCGGCGTCACGCGCGCGCGCACCGGCAGGAAGTCGTCGAACGTTCCGCTCTGCGCCTGCGATATCGTCAACCGGTCGCGGGCTACGGTGATCGAATCCGCGCGCGGCGCGAAGAGCCAGAAGATCATGAGCAAGAGCAGCAATGCCGCAGCACCGCCGCCGATGAGATATTTGCGGTCGATCCGCTTGCGGACGACGACCTTGTCCATCGCGCCGCCGCTGATGGCTTCGGAGCGGCCGGCCTGGCGAAGCTCGATGAGGCTCATTGTCCGCCTCCGAACAGCAATTGTCCGGAAATGGACGACCCGAAGTGGGGCCGCACCGAGAAGCGGGTGCCGAGCAAGAATATGCAGTCAGTTTCCATCGCCCTCTCCGCTGCAAAGGCCGTGCCAACTCGCCGAGGCCAGAATTTTTACGCAGCTACTGTTCGTTTCCGGACAGCCGCGCTACAGAAGTAGCGTGGCGGAAACGTTCAGGCTAGCGGTCGTTGTCGACGACGATCCCGATATCGCGCTCGCGGCGCGTCTGGCGCTGCGCGACATGTTCGATCGCGTCGAGACATTGAATTCCCCGGCGGAGCTCATGCCGCTGCTCAAGAGCGAGAGCCCCGACGTCATCCTTCTCGATCTCAACTTCGAACGGGCGAAGACGGACGGGCGGGAGGGTCTCGACTATCTCGCGAAGATCATGTCGATCGATCCCGATGCCGCGGTCGTGATCATCACGGCCCACGGCGGCGTCTCGATCGCCGTCGAAGCGATCAAGGCGGGTGCAAGCGACTTCGTTGCAAAGCCGTGGAGCAACGAACGGCTCGAGGCGACCGTGAGGAGCGCCGCCGCGCTGCGGCGGAGCAGGGTCGACGCGCGGATGGAGCGCGGCCGCGCGTCCGAGCTCGCGCAATCGCCGGATACACCGCTGCTCGGCTCTTCATCCGCGATGCACCGGGTCCGCCTCCTGATCGAACGCGCTGCGCCGACCGACGCGAATGTGCTCATCCTCGGCGAGAACGGCACCGGCAAGGAGATCGTCGCGCGCGAGATCCACCGACTTTCGCGAAGGGCCGACAAGCCGATCGTCTCGATCGACCTTGGCGCGACCAGCGAGACGTTGTTCGAATCGGAACTGTTCGGCCATGCGAAGGGGGCCTTCACCGGTGCCGCGGGCCAGCGCATCGGCCGCCTCAAGGCCGCGGACAAGAGCACCCTCTTTCTCGACGAGATCGGCAACCTTCCGCTTCACCTCCAGCCCAAGCTGCTTACGGCGCTCGAGCAGCGCGAGGTCCTTCCCGTCGGATCGAACAAGCCCATCCCGATCGATGTGCGCGTGATCGCCGCGACCAACGTACCCCCGGACCAGCTCGCGGATGAGAAGAGGTTCCGCCAGGACCTGCTGTTCCGTCTCAATACGATCGAGATCGAGCTGCCGCCGCTGCGACAGCGGCGGGATGACATCCCGACCCTGCTCGACCATTATCTTCGGCTCTACGAGCGCAAGTATGACAAGCCGTCACGGCAGTTGCCCCCCGCTGTCCTCGAAGCGCTGGTCGAGCATGATTGGCCTGGCAATGTGCGCGCGCTCCGCCACGCCGCCGAGCGGGCCGTGATCATGGCGGAAGGCGACCATTACCGGACCGACGATTTCCCGCTGCCGAGGCGTGCGCAGGGGGCCGCGCCGCTGCCAAGCGTTAGCGAGACCCTGAACCTCGACGAGCTGGAGAAGCAGATGATCGAGCGCGCGCTGCGCATGCATCATTTCAACATTTCGCTGGCAGCGACCGAGCTCGGGCTCAGCCGTGGAGCCCTTTATCGCCGCATGGAGAAACATGGACTTTAGGCGCAAGTTCGAATTCGGACTCGCCTGGCGCACGATCGTCTTCGTCGCCGCGGTCCTGGTCGTCATCAAGGCGATTGAGACCCCGGGCGTGCGCGCCGGCCTCATCGTCGCTGTGCTCGTCGCAATCACCGCACTCGGCAGTCTGTGGAATTTCATCCGGCGAACGAACTTCCTTGTCTCTCGCTTCATCGAGTCGGTCCGGTTCGAGGATTATTCGCAGCGTTTCTCCGACCCGAGCGGCGGCGGTTTCGACGTTCTCGGACAGACCCTCGATCATGCGCTGAAGACGCTTCAGTCGCGTCACGCGCAGGAAAGCGCGGAGGTGCGCTACCTTTCCGCGATTGTCGACGATGCGCCAAGCGCCCTGCTCGCGGCGGACGGCGAAGGCCGGGTGGAAGTGCTCAACAAAGCGGCGCGCCAGCTTTTCGCGCGCCAGCCACTGCATCGGCTCTCTGATCTCGACGCGCTCGGGCCGGAGCTCGCTGCTGCCGCCCGGCTCCCGGCAGGAACGCGGAAGATCACGCGTCTTGTTCTCGACGGCGTCCCGCAAAAGGCGATCTTCGCCTCGGCCCAGGTCGCCCGCCTCGACAAGCCGGTGACAATCATGTCGATCCTCCCCGTGCAGAGCGAGCTTGGAGCGCTCGAAGTTGCCGCCCAGGCAGACCTCGTCCGCGTCCTCACCCACGAAATCATGAACTCGCTGACGCCGGTTACTTCACTTGCGCGCACTGGCGCGGACCTCGTCGCGTCTGCGGCCAAAGGCAATGAGGCGCTGGGCGACGCCAGAACTGCTACCGAAACGGTGGCACGGCGCGCCGAAGGCATACTTCGGTTCGTCGAAAGCTATCGCGAATTCGCCCAGGCGCCGGAGGTTCATCGCCGCAGCTTCAAGGCGACGCCCTGGGCGGAGGAGATCATGCGCCTTGCACTTGCCAACGCCGCCGACCGTAAAGTCGAAGCCCGTGTCGAGGTTGCGCCGAAGAGCTTGAGCGTCGACGGGGACGCGGAGCTGCTTGCCCAGGCGGTGCTGAACCTCCTCCGCAACGCGATCCGCGCCACGGCCGAAGTCGAGAAACCCGTCGTCGCGCTGGCGCTTACTCGTGAAGCGACGGGCCACTGCCGCATCGAGGTGCGCGACAATGGCGGCGGAATTCCCGAAGATCGCCGGGAGGATATTTTCCTTCCCTTCTATACGACCCACAAAGGCGGAAGCGGAGTCGGGCTGAGCTTTTCCAAGCAGGTTGCGCTTGCCCACGGCGGGTCGATCTGCGCCCTCGCCGCACCGGAAGGCGGCGCCAATATCCGCATGGTGATCTGAAGCGCCCCTCAGCCGAACGTAAACGAGAAGGCGTCAACTCCCGGATCCAGGAACGTGATCGTCAACGTCCGGTCGCGCACCGTGCCTTTCTGCCGCACGAGCTGGTAGAGGCGCTGGGCGGTCACGACGCCGCTGCCATCAGCTTTCGCGTCCACGCCCGAATCGGCGCCGGGCGCCGCTCCGTCGAGCGTCACCCGGAATCGAACCGGCTTTCCGTTCGATGATCCGAGGACGAGGTGCAGGTCGCGCGCGTGGAAGCGGAACGAGATCTTCGCCCCCGGGGCGAGCGAGCGCGCACTTTGGCGTTCGTCCAGCCACGACCCTTCCAGCGACCATTGATTGAGCGACAGCGGCGCCGCCGAGTAGGTCTTGGCCCGATCGTGGAGGAGTCCACCGGGCGATGCGAAACGATCGGCGCGATAATAGCCGATATAAGTTTCGGGTGACCCGATCTCGCTGAACGCCGCGCCAGCCTCGGCGCCCGTGGCGCTGGCCTGGCTCATTCCAGTCGAAGGCGCGTGCCCTGCTTCGGCGAGCAGCTGCCGGATCACGCGTTCGGACATCGCATATTCGCCCTCGCCGTGGTGGAAGTAGCGAATGCGCCCCTCGGCATCGACGAAATAGTGCGCCGGCCAATATTGATTGTGGAGCGCGTTCCACAGGACGTAGCCATTATCCAGAGCGACCGGATAGCGGACGCCGAGATCCTG
>DATCJM010000142.1:0-5803 GCA_036562805.1 Sphingomicrobium sp. | reverse complement strand
GCGAAATCCGCTCCGCGCGGACCGAGCTCAACGTGCCCCCTTCAGCCAAGCTGCACCTTTTCGCCGCGGATGCGTCGGAGGAAACCGTGGCTAGGCTCGATCGCAACCATGCGACGCTCTCGCGGCTTGCGCGGCTGGAATCGATCCAGCTGTCGACGTTTAGCGGCAGCGGCGCGGCGCAAATGGTCGTCGATGAGGCCACCTTCGCGCTTCCGCTCGAAGGCGTGATCGACATCGCCGCCGAGCGTGATCGTCTTACGAAGGCGCGGGCCGCGGCGGAGAAGGAGCGCGACGCATTGGCCGCGCGCCTCGCCAATCCGAACTTCACCGAGCGCGCGAAGCCCGAGGCGGTCGAGAAGGCGCGCGCGGATCATGAGGCCAAGGCGGCCGAAGCCGAACGCCTGCGGGCGGCGTTGGACAGATTGGGGTAGATTCCCTCGGGGAAACGGGAGGTCAGATGGCAGACGCAGCACAGCGCAGGCCGGCGGGCCGTGGCGATCTGACCAGCGGCGCGATCGGGCCGACGCTGCTCAAGTTCGCGCTACCAACGCTCGCCTCGTCGATCATCCAGTCGCTGAACGGCACCATCAACGCCATCTGGGTCGGCCGTTTCCTTGGCGAAAACGCGCTCGCCGCGACTTCCAACGCCAATATCGTCATGTTCCTGCTGATCTCGTTCGTGTTCGGGTTCGGGATGGCTGCGACGATCCTGGTCGGCCAGGCGTTCGGCCGAAAGGACGTCGACCAGGCGCGGCGGGTGGTCGGAACGACGGCCGGCGCGTTCCTGCTGATCAGCGTGGCCGTCGCGCTTGCTGGGTGGTTCCTGTGCCCGCTGATCCTGAAGCTTCTCGGCACTCCGGCGACGGCTGCCCCGCTGGCGCTCGCCTACCTTCGGCGAATCTTCCTGGCCATGCCGGCCTTGCTCCTCCTCACCATGCTGATGATGAGCCTTCGCGGCGCGGGCGACAGCATGACGCCGCTGTGGTTCATGTTGATGGCCGTCGTGCTCGACAGCGGGCTCAACCCCGTCTTCATCCTTGGGCTGGGACCGGCGCCGAAGCTGGGCATCGCCGGATCGGCCACCGCGACGCTGATCGCGAACTACGCCGCGCTCCTGGGCCTCGTTGCCTATATCTACCTGAAGGACCTTCCGCTTCGGCTTCGCGGCAATGAGTTTCGCTACCTGTGGTGCGATCTCGCGATCCTCAAGACGATCGTGATCAAGGGTCTGCCGATGGGGATCCAGATGATCGTCATCTCCCTGTCGGCGCTTGCGCTTGTTGGGCTGGTCAACGGCCATGGAGTCGATACCGCAGCCGCGTTTGGCGTGGCGATGCAGCTGTGGACGTACGTGCAGATGCCGGCGATGGCGCTCGGCGCCGCCGTCAGCGCGATGGTCGCGCAGAATATCGGCGCCGGGCTGTGGCACCGGGTCACCGCTGTCACTCGATCCGGAATCATTTATTCGGTCCTGATCACCGCGGCTTTGGTGGTGCTGCTGACGCTCGCCGACCGCTCGGTCATGGCGCTGTTCATGGGCGGCAGCAGTCCGGCTTTACCGATCGCGCGGCACATCCATGTCATCGCGACCTGGAACTTTGTCCTGTTCGGGATCACCATGGTGCTGTTTGCGACCGTGAGGGCGAACGGCGCGGTGTGGGCGCCTTTGATCATCCTATGCATCGGGCTGCTGCCCGTCCGCTTCGGTTTCATTTTTGCGACGGACCAGTGGCTCGGCGCGGATTCGATCTGGTGGAGCTTTCCCGTCAGCTCGTTCGCGAACGTCGCCTTGTCGGTCGCTTATTATCTGCAGGGCGGGTGGAAGAAAGCGCGCATGACGGTCGAGCAGGCACCCCTCAATTCCGACGAATGCACCGAGGAAGCGCTCGCGACGCGCGAACCAGGCGGCGCGCTGAACCCTGCTGGCTGAAGCGCGCATCGGCGCTATAGGCGCGTCCATGTCTGCTTCATTTCCAGCCCTTCGCATGCGCCGCGGGCGGTCAAGCGCGTGGATGCGCTCGATGCTTGCCGAGAACCGCCTTCATCCGAGCGACTTCATCTGGCCCTTGTTCATCTGTGACGGAAGCGACTGCGAGGAGCCGATCGGCTCGCTTCCCGGCGTCAGCCGGTGGAGCGTCGACCGGATCGGTGCCAAGGCGCGAGAAGCGGCTGCGCTCGGCATCCCGTGCATCGCGCTGTTCCCCAATACGCCGAACGAGCTTCGCACCGAGCGCGCGGAGGAAGCGCTCAACCGTGACAATCTGATCTGCCGCGCGATCCGCGCGATCAAGGATGCGGTGCCGGAGATCGGCGTGCTGACCGACGTCGCGCTCGATCCGTACACCGAGCATGGGCACGACGGGCTGGTCGACAGCCAGGGCAATGTCATCAACGACGCCACGGTCGACATTCTCGTCCGGCAGGCGCTGGTGCAGGCCGATGCCGGCGCCGATATCGTCGCGCCGTCAGACATGATGGATGGCCGCGTCGGCGCGATCCGCTCGGCGCTCGAGGAGGCCGGGCATCAGAATGTCGCGATCATGGCCTATGCCGCGAAATATGCGTCGGCCTTCTACGGGCCTTTTCGCGAGGCGGTTGGATCGCTCGGGCGGCTCAAAGGCGACAAGCGTGGCTATCAGATGGACCCGGCCAACATCGAGGAGGCGCTTCGCGAGGTCGAGCTCGATCTCGCCGAGGGTGCCGATTTCGTGATGGTGAAGCCGGGCCTGCCTTATCTCGACGTGGTGGCGCGGTTGAAGGACGCGTTCGGCGTCCCGACGTTCGTTTACCAGGTGAGCGGCGAATATGCGATGATCGAGCATGCCGCCAAAGCGGGTGCAGCCGATCGCGACGCACTCATTCTCGAGACTTTGCTCGCATTCAAGCGCGCCGGAGCGAGCGGAATCCTCACCTATCACGCCGCCGACGCGGCCCGCCTGATCACCGGCTGACCAGTCGAAAAGTATCGACGCCGTTAACCAAAGCTACAGGCCCGCCGCTTAGCAGGTGAGCTTGTGGTGACGATGGCACGAGACGTCGAGAGATTTGCCGAAAGATCGAGCGGCCGTTTCCTCGCCGCGATCTTCGTCGGCTCCTTCCTGCTGTTCCTCGTCCAGCCGATGATCGCGCGCATGGCGCTGCCGCGCCTCGGCGGTGCGCCGAGCGTGTGGAATTCGGCGATGCTGGTCTACCAGCTGCTGCTGCTCGGCGGCTACGCTTATGCGCATTGGCTCGGCCGATTGCGGCCGAAAGCGCAGGCCGGAGTCCATGTCGGGCTTTTGGTCCTCGCCGCGCTGATGCTTCCGATCGGGCTGATGGGCTGGGTCCCGCCGCCGGACGGCAACCCGTTCCTGTGGGTTCCTTGGCTGCTGCTCGCCTCCATCGGGCCACTTTTCTTTGTGGTGTCGGCGCAGGCGCCGCTGCTTCAGCGCTGGTTCGCGCTCACCGATGGCGGCGACCCCTATCCGCTCTATGCCGCGTCCAATCTTGGCAGCTTCGGCGGACTGATCGCTTATCCGCTGCTGGTCGAGCCCTTGCTCCCGATCAGCGAGCAAAGGTGGCTGTGGAGCGCCGGTTACGCACTGCTGATCCTGCTGGTCATGTGGTGCGCGGTCGGCCTCCCAAAGGCGATTCCAGCCCAGCACTCCAATCAGGCGACGGAAAGGCCTAACGCGCGAACCGTCGGCGGCTGGATCCTGCTCGCCGCCGTGCCGTCCGGCCTGATTCTGTCGACGACGCTGCACATCACGACCGACATCATCGCGATGCCGCTGCTGTGGGTGCTGCCGCTCGGCGCCTATCTGCTGAGCTTCTCGGTGGCGTTCTCGGCCCAGAACAAAGCGAAGCGGGCGATCATCCGCTTTTCGCCGCTCGTGCTGCTCGCCGCATGTCTCGGCCTGTTCTTCGGCCAGGACTGGCTCGCTCTCCTGTTCTGCGTGGTCTCGGTCGTGAACCTGTTCACGGTGTCGGTCGCGCTTCACACGCGCCTGTTCGATAGCCGGCCGCCCGCGCAGCACCTGACACTTTTCTATCTTGCAATGTCGTTGGGCGGGGTTCTCGGGGGCGCCTTCTGTGCGCTCGTCGCCCCCCTCGTCTTCAACTGGACCTACGAGCATCTGATGCTGCTCATCGCCGCCGCCTGGCTCATCCTAGCGCCGAGCCCGTTCGTTTCGCTCGCCAGGTTCTGGAGCGATGATGCGCGGTTGAAGCGCGTCACCCTCGTCCTAATTCCGCTGCTTGTCGTGCTGGCGGCGGCCGGCACCGCTCATTCGCAATTGCTCGGCCGCTTCGGGATCGTCGCTCTCCTCGCCGTCGCCATCGCAGCGATCGGCAACCGGACCTTGTTCACCGTATCGGTCGCAGCGCTGATCCTCGCCGCGGGCGGGTGGGAGCATCTCCAGGCCAGCGCAACGCCCGGGAAGATGACCCGCAGCTTCTTCGGCATCTATTCGGTCCGCGATGGACCGCACCATTCGCGGATCCTCGTCCACGGGACGACGGTGCACGGGGTGCAGAACCTCGGCTCTCCGGCACGCGAGCGGATGGCGACGAGCTATTATGCGCCGCCTTCCGGGGTCGGCCTGGCGATGCGCGCGGTCCCGGCTCTGTTCGGGCCTTCGGCGCGCGTCGGCATCGTCGGCCTCGGCGCGGGAACGCTCGCTTGCTATGCGCAGACGGGCCAGAGCTGGACCTTCTACGAGATCGATCCGGCGGTGGTGCGGATCGCGCGCGACCCCAGCCGGTTCACGTTCCTCTCGCTGTGCAAGCCTGACGCGCGGATCCTCGTCGGCGATGCCCGCCTACTGATCGAGCGTGAGCCCCCGGCAACCCTCGATGTGCTTGTGCTCGATGCATTCTCGTCCGACGCAGTGCCGATGCACCTCCTGACCCGGGAGGCGTTCGCCGATTATCGGCGGCTGCTCGCGCCCGGCGGGCTGGTCATGGTCCACATCTCCAACCGCTACATCGATCTCGACCCGGTGATCGCCGGCGCGGCGCGGGACGGAGGCTGGCACGCGGCGATCCGCCGTTATCGTCCCGACGAGGAGGCCGTGATGCGCAATGAAGGCGCATCGGACTGGGTCGGGATGTCGCTGTCGCCGGAGACGCTGTCGAAGCTGGTGAATGGCAGCGGTGCGCAATGGACATCATTGAATGCGCCAGGAGGCTTCACGGCCTGGACTGACGATCATTCGAGCGTGCTGCCGCTGATCTCCTGGGCGGGGACGAAGCGCTAGTCGCCGAGCCGGCGCTTGATTGCGTCGATCCGCGTGGTCTGGCCGCGCGCGACGGCGCCAACTTCCGCCGCAGCATCCTCGATCGCCTTCAGGTCGTTCGGCGCGATGCCGCCATGCGCTTGCAGGGCATTGCCGGCGAGGGCGTCAATGTCGGCCTGTGCAAGTGCGGTGGGCTTGCGCGCTGCGATTGCCGCGGAAAGCGCCTCCTGCGCACTGATCCAGCTCTCGCTTTGAGGAGCTCCGGCGCTGCCCGCGAGGCGATCCGCTGTATCTGCGGCCGGCTGGAATGCTGAGTCCCCGCTGCGCGCCTGGTCGACGAGCGCGGCCAGTTGCGCGGCAAGTCCGGACGCGACGGGCCGCTCATTCAGCGGCCGGAGCGGTTGCAGCCGAGGATCGATCGCCTCGGCGGCCCGCGGCCGAAGCGACGGATAGGGACCGCCACTCGTCGTGCAGGCGGTTAGACCGATCAGCGCAATCAGGACCAGGCATCGCATCGGCCGGGCTGTAAAAGGAAAATGGCGCGCCCGAAAGGATTCGAACCTCTGACCCCCAGATTCGTAGTCTGG
>DATCJM010000139.1:0-2399 GCA_036562805.1 Sphingomicrobium sp. | reverse complement strand
TCGAATAGACTTTTCCCCGGCGGAGCGCCGTGCAATCGGTCGCTTCAACAGGGGAAGGGGCGGCTTCGGCCGTCCCTTTTTTTATGGCTGGTCGGCGGCGGCGCGATTGAGCCGGTCGTTGATCGCCGCGCCTAATCCGTCATTGGGGACAGGCGCGACGGCAATGCGCTGCCGGTCCGAAGCGTCGGCGGCATGGAGCAGCTCGAACAATCGGGATGCTGCTTCGACCATGTCGGCCGCGCGGCTGAGGCTCTCATTCCCTGAAATCTCGCCGAAGCCGATCAGATACTCATCGTCAGCTGCACTGGTCGCGTTGAGGCGCAGCGGCTTCGACGGCGCATAGTGGCTGGCGAGCTGGCCTGGCGCTTCGATCGTCGCGCCTGATGCGAGCTCGGCGTCGACTGCGACTGGTCCGCGTCTGAGCAATCTGAAACGACCGGCGGTTGCTGCAACGATCGTGGATTCGATCCCGCGCTTCGTCGGACCGCCGTCGATGATCAGCGGGATTCGGCCGCCGAGGCTTCTTAGCACATGTTCCGCTCGCGTCGGGCTGATCGAGCCGCTGGCATTCGCGGATGGCGCGGCGAGCGGTCGGCCGCAGGCGCGCAGTAGCGCCTGCATCGCCGGATGGTCGGGAACGCGCAGACCGACGCTCGGCAGGCCGGCCGTGACCAGCGACGCGATCGGCGCGCCCTCTTTCAGTGGGACCACGATTGTGAGCGGGCCTGGCCAATGCTCTCGTGCAAGCGCCAGCGCTTCCTCGCCGAATCCGCCGATGACCTGGGCGGAATAAAGATTGGGGACGTGGACAATGAGCGGGTTGAAGCTGGGGCGGCCCTTGGCCTCGTAAATTCGCGCGACAGCCTCCGCATTGGTCGCATCGGCGGCAAGGCCGTAGACCGTCTCCGTCGGCACAGCCACGGGCTGTCCCGCGAAGATCAGCCGCGCGGCTTCCGCGATGCTGCTGCCGTTAAAGGGGAGGACGCGCGTCTCCATCGCGACGCGGCTAGAAGATTATCCGGATTGCGGGAAGTTCAGGCGCTCTCGCGCTGCAACAGCTCGGCCGCGTCGATGCCGAGGCGGTTCATGCGCGCGCGGATCTCGGGCCATTCCTCCTTGAGGAAGCGGCTGCGTTCGGAATCGCTCAGCCGCGCTCTCGCTCCAGGCGCGACGAACATGCCAACGCCGCGCTTGACCACGATCAGTCCCTCGTCCTGGAAGCCCTGGTAAGCCTTGGCGACAGTCAGCGGGTTCGCCTGCTCCTCCGCGGCCAGAGCGCGAACGGAGGGAAGCGGGTCGCCGTCGGTGTACTTTCCGGCGAGGATCGCGTCGGCGATCGTCTCGCGAAGGCGGACATAGACAGGTTTCTCGTGCTGTGTGCGAAGCGTCATGCTGTCATAATACACCGGCGCGCCGAAAGTTCAAGGCTGCCAATTCCTTACGATGTCCGACAGCTCCGGCCTTGGGCGATCGTCGAGTTCGCGACCGGGCTTGCCGATGAAGATGAAGCCGGCGATCCTCTGCCCGGACTCGCAAAAGGCCTGCCGGACACGTTCCGAATACGTCCGCCATCCCGTGACCAAGCCCGCAACGTATCCGAGCGCGTTGGCTCCATGCAGCAGGTTCATCGCCGCCGCGCCGCACGACAATTCCTGCTCCCAGACCGGGATCTTATGGTTGGCCACCGGAGCAGAGACGAGCACGACCAGCTGGCCGGGGTAATGTGCGAACTCTTCCTCTTTGGCGTGGTGGGCCGCCGTCGCGCCGGTATCATGTTCCGCGAGCGCTTGGTGAAGAAGCGTTGCAAGGGAGGCGCGTTGATCGTCGTCAACGATCACGAACCGCCACGGCTGCAGCTTTCCGTGATCGGGCGTCCGCGCCGCAATGGTGAGGATGCGCTCGAGCTCCGCGGCGGTCGGGCCGCGGCCGATCAGCTCGCGCGGCTTCGCCGAGCGGCGGGTTTCCAGGAACGAAAGGATCGACGAGCGGTCGTTGAGCATCGACGAGGGCAGATAGAGAAGCGCAGAGCGGGCAACAATCCGCTTCACAAGCGAGATTTGCTCGTTACGGTCACGGCGCTGCGCTTCGGGCGTGGAAGGGGAACATCTGATGGTCGACACGCCCGGCGCGGAAGCGCCGAACTCGCCTGACATTACCCACGTCAACGCCGATTCCGAAAAGACCTGGCTCGGCCATCCGCGCCAGCTCGCGCGGCTCTTCTCGGTCGAAATGTGGGAGCGGTTCGGCTTCTACGGAATGCGGGCGCTGCTCGTCCTCTATCTCACCAAGCATTTCCTCATCGCCGATTATCAGGCGAACGGTATTGTCGGCGGCTATCTCAGCCTCGTCTATCTGACTCCAGTGATCGGCGGCTGGCTCGCCGATTATTATCTGGGCTC
>DATCJM010000014.1:0-4245 GCA_036562805.1 Sphingomicrobium sp. | reverse complement strand
GTTCTGGTCGGGCCGGTTGACCCACTGCACGGGCATTCGGAACGGCTTCTCAGCGTCCGCCGAAGCGTCGAGCGGGACGCTGTCGAGATGCTCGAGCAAGGTCTCGCCCGAGTACCAGCGCATCCGCTCGCTCCGGCTCATGATATTGTCGCCATTGAGCCCGGAGACTGGGATCGCGACCCATTCGGCGATTCCGATCTGGCTGGCAAAGGCGCGATAATCGGCACAAATCGCGTCGAACGCACCCTGGTCATAATCGACCAGGTCCATCTTGTTCACGGCGAGCACGAAACGGCGAATGCCGACGAGCTGCGCGAGATAGGAATGGCGCCGCGTCTGCGTCAGCACGCCCTTGCGCGCGTCGACCAGAAGCACGGCCAGGTCCGCCGTCGAGGCGCCGGTGACCATGTTGCGCGTATATTGCTCGTGACCCGGCGTGTCGGCGACGATGAACTTGCGCTTGGCGCTCGTGAAAAAGCGATAGGCGACGTCGATGGTAATGCCCTGCTCGCGTTCGGCCGAGAGCCCGTCGACGAGAAGCGCAAAGTCCATCTTCTGACCTTGCGTGCCGTGGCGCTTGCTGTCGCTTTCGAGCGCGTCGAGCTGGTCATCGAAAATCTGCTTCGATTCATACAGCAACCGCCCGATCAGCGTCGATTTGCCGTCGTCGACGCTGCCGCAGGTGATGAAGCGCAGAAGCTCCTTCGCCTCCTGCTGCGCGAGCCAGGTGCGGACGTCGTGGCGGATCAGCTCTTCGTCGGACTGAAGCGGTCGGGACATCTAGAAATACCCCTCCTGCTTCTTCTTCTCCATCGACGCGCTGCCGGCGTCCTTGTCGATCGCGCGTCCCTGGCGCTCGGACGTTTTGGTAAGCAGCATCTCGGCGACGATCTCCTCGACCGTCGCCGCTTGGCTCTCGACCGCGCCGGAAAGCGGATAGCAGCCGAGCGTCCGGAAGCGGACCTTGCGCATCACCGGAGTCTCGCCGTTCAGCGGCATGCGCTCATCGTCGACCATCAGGATCAGGCCGTCGCGCTCGACGGTCGGCCGCTCGGCGGCAAAATAGAGCGGCACGATCTCGATCTGCTCGCGCATGATGTACTGCCACACGTCAAGCTCGGTCCAGTTGGACAAGGGGAAGACACGCATGCTCTCGCCCTTGTTCTTCTTGACGTTGTACAGCGACCACAACTCGGGCCGCTGCCGCTTGGGGTCCCACCGGTGATTGCGGTCGCGGAAGCTGAACACGCGCTCCTTCGCGCGGCTCTTCTCCTCGTCGCGCCGGGCCCCGCCGAACGCCGCATCGAAGCCATATTTGTCGAGCGCCTGCTTCAGCCCTTCGGTCTTCCACATGTCCGTGTGGAGCGGACCGTGGTCGAACGGATTGATCCCGCGGCTCACCGCCTCCGGGTTCTTGTAGACGAGCAGCTCGATCCCGTCCTCCGCCCCGACCTTGTCGCGAAGCGCGTACATATCCCGGAACTTCCAAGTCGTATCGACGTGCAGCAGCGGGAAGGGCAGCGGGCTCGGGAAGAACGCCTTCTTGGCAAGGTGCAGCATCACCGCCGAATCCTTGCCGATCGAATAGAGCATCACGGGCTTGTCGGCCTCCGCGACGGTCTCGCGCAGGATGTGAATGCTCTCGGCCTCAAGCCGATCGAGATGCGTGAGTGCGCGCACGCTTGGCTTCATTCCTCGTTTTGAAGAGTCCGCCGCGACCCTTAGTGGGCCGGGCGGTCCCATGCCATGGTCAGGCGTTTTCCTTGACCTTGGCCTTGCCCTTGGCGGCGCCCTTCTCGGTCTTCGTGCTGACCGCATCGACGAGCGGCTGCAGGCCGGAACCGTATTTCTTCCAGCGCTGGACCGAAGTCTTGTAGATCGGCCTGCGCACCTGCGCGACGCTCGCCGTCTTCACCGGGCGATCCGACTTGTGGAAGTCGACGCATTTGTCGTTCCACGGAAGACCGAGGAATTCGATCAGGCGGCGCGCCTCCTTTTCGGTGTCGGCGACCACGTCTTCATAGACGACGGTCGTCATGAAGCCCTCGGGCAGCACCTGCTCCCAATATCCCATCAGCTCGCGATACTTGGAGTAATAACGCCCGAGCTCGCCGAGGTCGTAGCTGTGGGGCATGTCGTCCTTGAACAGCTTGGTGAAGCCCGAAAGGCAGGTGTCGACCGGGTCGCGCCGGGTGTGGATGACCTTGGCCTTGGGGAACAAGAGGTTGATCAATCCGAGGAAGAAATAGTTGGTCAGCAGCTTGTCGGTGATGCGCTTGGCATCGCCGGCGCCCTGCGAGATCGCCTGCTGGTAGTTCTTGGCGACGATGTCGAGCTGCGCCGGCGTGACCTTGTTCGCCATCTCCGGATATTTCGGAAGCGACGGGAAGCGGTCCCGCAGCTGACCCAGCGCCCGGCTGAGATATTTGACCTCGCCGGCGCCGTAGACGTCAGGGTGGCTCGACAGGATCTGCTCGACCAGGGTCGACCCGGACCGCGGCATGCCGACGATGAACACCGGACGGTCGTCGTCAAGGCCTTCATATTTGCGGTTCTCGAACGCTTCCTTCGGGAAGGTCGCGCGGATCGCATCGAAGAAACCGTGCGTCTCGTCTTCCTTATAGTCCAGCTGCGCGCGCTTCATGCGACCGCCGATGATATAATGGTCGAGCGCTTTCTCATGCTGGCCACGGTCGTCGAGCGCCTTGGCATAAGCGAAGTGCAGCGCGAGGAACGGCTCGGCCTCCTGGTTCGGGATGGACTCGAAGATCGCTTCCATCCGGTTGAAAAGCTCGTCGCCGATGCCTTCGGAGAAATCGACGAGATCATTGAGGTTGGCGTAGGCGCCGTACATCGAATCGTTGAGCTTGAGCGCCTTCAAGATGTGCTCGCGGGCCTCGTCGAGACGGCCCACCGACTTGAGCGCAACCCCGTAGAAGTTCAGCGCCTCGGGATTCTCGGGCGCCTTCTTTAGCGCGCGGTCGAGGACTTCGAGTGCCTCGTCGAAGCGGTCGGTCTCGTGATAAATCTGCCCCAGGACGGTGAACGCTTCAGCGCTCTCCGGCTCCTGCTGGAGCGCCAGCTTCACTGCCTGCTCGGCCGCCTGGAGGTTGTTGCGCCGTAGCTGAATCTTTGCAGTGAGAAGCAGGGTCTGGACATTGTCGGCCGCGAACTTGAGCGCTTCGCCGAGGACTCGCAGCGCTTCCACTTCCTGCTTCTGCGACGACAGCAGCTGCGCAAGATTATTGTGCGCTTCGATGTAGCGCGGATTCTGCTGGATCGCCTTGCGCAGCGCGTGCTCGGCTTCCTCGAAGCGACGGTCCTGCTGCAATAGCGTTCCGAGGTTGTTGTACACTTCGGGATAGACCGCACGCTGTGTCAGCGCCTCCTGGTAGGCGTGAAGCGCTCCATCGACATCGCCGGTGAGCCGCAGCGCATTTCCGAGGTTGTTCAGTGCCTCGGACATTTGCGGACGCAGTTCCAGCGCCTTGCGATAGCTCTTCACGGCTTCGGCGAACTGCTTGCGCTCATACTGGATGATGCCGAGGTTGTTCAGCGCCTGCGCATTGTTGGGCTCGAGCCTGATCGCCTCTTCAATCGACTTTGCAGCCTCGTCGAGGCGGCCGGCCTGGCGCAGGATCTCGCCCAGGTTCGCATGATAGCTGGCGGCCTGACCGTTGATCTTTACCGCTCTCTTCAGCGAGGTGACGGCCTCGTCCAGCTGTCCTTGCGCGGCGATGGAGACGCCGAGGATGTTATGGGCGTCGGCATTCCCGGGCCGCGCCGCGATGATCTGCCGGCAAACCCGCTCCGCCTGCGCATATTGACCGCGCGAGTAGAGCTGACCCGCCATTTCAATCGCCTTGGCCGGCGTGATGTTCACGCGGCCGTGCTGGGCCTTCGCGATCGTCTCGTCGATCGTGCTGGGCCGGCGCTGGCGTTGGGCGTTGCCCGAACCGGCTTGCGCCTGCTGGCGATTGGCACCGGACGCCGGCGCAGCTTTGGCGGTCGCGCCCTTCGGCGCGCTGTTCGACTTGCTGTTGGTCATGACGATTCTTTTAGCCGCAACTTCCGTTAGTTAAAGGGCCTTAGCCCGCAAAAAGTTCGCGCTGCCCCAAATAGGAAAGAAGAGGGAATTTCTTCCCCCTTCTTCCGACACTTGATCTGCGGCCTTCGTGAAGAGGGCGGAGCCGAAAGGCCCCGCCCGCTCCATGTTGCTTACTGACCGCGTTCGCCACGCTCGAC
>DATCJM010000006.1:0-2010 GCA_036562805.1 Sphingomicrobium sp. | reverse complement strand
AGCAGAGCGGCTCCCGCGCCGAGGAAGATGATCGCGATCGCCGCGACGCGGATGGCGAGCGCGCGGTGGCGGACGGACAGCCGAGATTGAGCCTGTGTCGCCAACGTCCCTCCTTGGCATTGCTCGAGGTGCGAACCGCGCGAGCGGCCCGCTGGTTCCACCCGTCAGGGGGCGATGACGCGCAGCGCCTGCTTGCGCATCTTATAGTCGAGCGGCGATTCGGCGCTGACTACCTCGCCGTCGAGCGAGACGACGAGGCGTGAGCGCGGCGCGGAAACGCGCAACCGCTCCACGCCGTCGAGCCGCACCATGTCGTCGGCGCGGCTGCGGCCGAAGAAGGCGCGGATGCTTGCAGCGACGAGGCCGCGGCGGGTCTTCTTGCGCATGACCAGCACGCACAATTCGCCGGCGTCGAGCGTCTCGCGCTGGCCGGCCGCCGCGATGTCGAGCCGATAGTCATTGTTGCCGACGAACAGCAGAGGCGTGTCGACGCGGCCGGTCTCTTCCTCGTTGACCGTCAGCGTCAGGCGGTGGCGGTTGAAGCGCGCGAGCGTTCGCAGCGACGCGACGATCATCGCCACGCGCTTGCTTCGGCCGAGCTTCCTTCGCTGCAGGTCGCGATCGACGACCATCAGTGGATAGAGGCCGATCGCGCTGTTGTTGATGAACACGCGGTCGTTCATCTCGCCAATGTCGACGCGGCGGTCCTTCCGGCTGGCGATCAGCCTGGCCGCTTCATCGAGATCGGTGGGAATTTTGAGGTCGCGCGCGAAATGATTGAGCGTGCCGAACGGGAGGATGCCGAGCATCGTGTCGGTGCCGGCGAGCGCCGAGGCGGCGGCGCTGATGGTCCCGTCGCCGCCGCCGACGATCAGCAGCGGGTCCTTGCGCTCGGCAATGGCGCGGCAGCGCACGGCGCAATCACCGCCGGAGAGGAGTTCGACATCGACGTCGAGCCCGGCGGACGTCAGCGCATCGCGCGCCCGCTCGGCAAGACCCGGATCGGCCGCGAGCGTCCCGCCGGTGCGATTGAGGAGGACGGAGACCTTCGCCATCGGCGCGCTAACGCCCGATCAGCCGTCGGCTATCCCTAGTCGTCATCCTTGCCGGTGCATTCGCCGACCCGGTTCGCATCGACGTGCATCTTCATGGTCATGCCGTTCTGGCCGCCCCCGCTGCCGGTCATCGACGTGTCGATCGAGTAGCTGGTCGGCGTGTAGCTGCCGCTGACGTTCATGTTCTGCGTCGTGTCTTCCTGATGACAGACCATTGCGATGTCGATTTTGCCGCCGCCCATGGTGAAATGGTCGTACTTGCAGCTCTTGTCGGCGCCGAAGAAATCCTCCTTCGGCTTCTTCACATCCTCGGGCTTGATGCAGTGCCTGCTCGCATCGTTGCGATGCTCGGCCATGCTCTGCTTCATCTTGTCGGCATATTGCGCGGGCATGCCGGGGATGTTCATCTCCTGCACCGTCACCTTCGATTCCCACAGCCCGGGTTCGACCATCTGGCCGCTGGTCATCACGCCGGATTGCTTGACCGCCTCGGTAACCTGGTTGCCGGTCGCGTTCTTGAGATTGACTTCCGCGCCCTTGTTGCACGCGGTCAGGCACGCAACGGACGCCAGCACACAAACAGCATATTTCATGAGAGCCCCCTCTCTTTCGAGGCCGCCAGCATAAAACGGCTGTCGAGGGTGCGCCAGCTGTCCGATTATGGGCAACCCGGGGATTGAACCGAATCGCGCGCGCACTACCCTGACGGGGATGCCCGCGTCCTTTCGAGAGAAATATCTCGACCTGTTGGGGTCGATCTACATCTACAACGAACATCGCGGCTATACCGCGATCGACGATCTGCTCGCGGCGGTCCGAGTCCGCTGGCCCGACGACCATGTGCTGATCGCACAGATCGAGAAGCACCGCGCCGACGAACGGAAGCATTATCTGATGTTCAGGCGCTGGTTCGAGCGGCGTGGAGTGATGCCCTATGCGGTGGACAGCGCATGCG
>DATCJM010000370.1:0-7398 GCA_036562805.1 Sphingomicrobium sp. | reverse complement strand
GCAACAGCAGCGCCAGCTGGTTCGCGAAAATCTCGTCATAGGCGAGCCGCCGCCGCGCATCTTCCGCGCCCGGCTCACGGTGGAGGAGCGCGAGCGAGGCGCGCCATCCGCTCCAGCATTCACGAGCGGCGAGCGACGGCTCGATCCATTCCGGTAGCTCGGGCGCACGGTCGAGCGCTTCGCGGACGAGCTCGCCGAGCCTTCGGTTGGTGAGCCCTTCGGTCAGCGGATAGACGGGCTCGCGGATCAGCGGGGGCGGGCCCTTCCCCGGTTCAGCCACCTCCGGATGAATGATCTGCCACTCGTCGCCATATTGCTCGAGTTTGCCCGACACGATCCGCTTCTGCCCCAGAGGCAGCGTCCGTTTCGCCCAACCCGGATTGTTGAAATAGACGAGGCTGATCGCATTGCCGTCGGCATCGCTCGCGAAAATGCGCGTCGGGCCGCGCCCGGACCGACTTTCCCGCGTATCGAACGGTGTTAGCTCGATGATCACGGTTCGGCCGAGGACGGACGCGTCCGCGGACGGAACGTTGATGCGCTCGATCGCGCCGGTGGGCAGATGGTAGAGCAGATCGACGACACGGCTGATGCCGAGCTTCTTAAGCTGCTTCGAGAGCTGCGGACCGACGCCCTTCAGCGCCTCGACCTCGGTGAACAGCGGGTTGAGGATTTCGGGCCGCATGAACGGTTGTTAGCGTGACTCTCGCGGCTCGCAATGCGCGGCGAATATTACTACATCGCGCCCATGCCTTCGGACCCGGACCTGAAGCGCCTCGCGTGGCGTGCGCACCATCGCGGCACCAGGGAAGCCGACATGCTGATCGGCGGGTTCTTCGATGCGCATCATGCGACGTGGGGGCCCGGCGAGCGCGCCCTGTTCGAGGAGATGCTGGAGGAGCAAGACGTCGACATCATGGCCTGGGCGAACGGAACCGGCCGCCCGCCGGAGCGGTTCGCGGGACCGATGATCGATGCACTTATGCAGCTGGACTATATTCGGACCGCGCGATGATAGAGCGACTGCAGCGCGTACTTCGCGCCGATAAGCCCCTCACTCTTGCGGGCGTGCCTGCCGGTTTCCTGCCGTCGCTCGCCGCGGACCTCGCGCGCGCTGCGCATGGAAGCAGCAAGGGCGGTCGCGCGGTCGCGATCGTTGCCGACGAAGCAGCGATGCGCGCCTTGGCCGAAACCGCCCCGCTGTTCGCGCCGGAAGTCGAAGTGCTGACGCTGCCCGGCTGGGATTGCCTGCCTTACGACCGCGCCTCGCCGGCGCTGCGCGTCATGGCCGAGCGCCTTGCGACCTTGTCGGCACTGCAGGCCAAACGCGACAAGCCGCAGCTTCTCGTCGCGACCGCGAGCGCGGCTTCGCAGCGGCTGCTCACGCCCTTTCGAATCCGCCAGCTCACGCGGCGGCTCGCTCAGGGCGAGCGCGTCGAACGCGAAGCGCTCGTCGACCAGCTGAATTCCCTCGGATACCAGCGCGTCGATACTGTCGCCGAGCATGGCGAATATGCCGTTCGCGGCTCGCTGATCGATGTCTTCCCGGCGGGTGAGGAGTTTGCGCTTCGCCTCGATTTCTTCGGCGACGAAATCGACAGCGTCCGTCGCTTCGATCCGACCGACCAGCGGTCGACCGACAAAGCCGACGCATTCACGCTCATGCCGGCATCGGAAGCCTTGCTCGACGCCGACAGCATCAAGCGCTTCCGCTCGCTCTATCGCGAGAAGTTCGGCGCGACGGCGACGCAGGACCCGCTCTATCAGGCGCTCTCGGAAGGCCGTCGGATGAGCGGCATGGAGCATTGGCTTCCGCTGCTCGAAGAGAAGCTCGCAACGCTCTTCGACCACCTCGCCGGGACGGACATTGTCGTGCGTGACTCGGCCGCCGACCAGGCGATCGACGGTCGGCTGGACGCGGTCGAGGATTATTACGAGAACCGGGTGCGCGCGATGGAAGCTCAGGCGGGCAATTACCGGCCCCTCGAGCCCGATGCGCTCTACCTCGACAAACCGGAATGGTCGGCGATTGAGGTGGATCGCCCAATTCACCTGGCCTCGCCGTTTCACGAGCCGGACTCCGCCCAAATCATCGATTTCGGAGTGGACGCGGCGCGCGATTTCGCGCCCGAACGTGCGCAGCAGTCGAATGTCTACGAAGCGGTTGCGAAACATATCGGCGACCTGAGGCGGAGCGGCCACAAGGTGGTACTCGCGAGCTACACGCGCGGCGCACGCGAGCGCCTCGCCGGCCTTCTCGAGGATCATGGCCTCAAGGCGCAGAAGCCCGTCGACAGCTGGCAGGAAGCGCTGGGATCGAAGACGCAGCCTGCGCTTCTGGTGTTGCCGCTCGACCACGGCTTCACCACCCCGGACGTCGCCGTGCTCACCGAGCAGGATATGCTCGGCGACCGGCTTGTCCGTCGCCGCAAGAAGCGCAAGGCGGCTGCCGCCTTCCTCGAGGAGCTCGCGACCCTTTCACCGGGGGACCTCGTCGTCCACGCCGACCACGGCATCGGTCGCTACGAGGGGCTGACGCAGATTCCGGTGAGCAAGGTCCCGCACGACTGCGTCGCGCTCGAATATGCGCGCGGCGACAAGCTTTACGTCCCGGTCGAGAACATCGAGCTCCTGAGCCGCTACGGCAGCGAGAACGACGGTGTGAGCCTCGACAGCCTTGGCGGAGAAGCCTGGCAGCGGCGCAAGGCGCGCATGAAGGAGCGGATCCGCGAGATCGCCGGCGAACTCATCAAGCTCGCGGCGGTTCGCGCGACGCGGCCAGGCGTGATTGCGGAGCCGGACGCGAGCTATCCGGCTTTCGTCGACCGCTTCCCGTACGAAGAGACCGACGATCAGGACCGCGCGATCGCGGACGTCCTGCAGGATCTCGAGGCAGGCAGACCGATGGACCGGCTAGTGTGCGGCGACGTTGGCTTCGGCAAGACCGAGGTCGCCCTTCGCGCGGCCTTCGTCATGGCCATGTCGGGCAAGCAGGTCGCACTGATCTGCCCGACGACTTTGCTAGCTCGTCAGCATTATTCGAACTTCGTCGAGCGATTCCACGGCTATCCGATCAACATCGGGCGCCTGTCGCGCCTGGTCCCGTCCGCCGAAGCAAAAAGGACGAAAGAGGGGCTCGCGGAAGGCAAGATCGACATCGTCATCGGAACCCACGCGATCCTCGCCAAGAGCATCGACTTCAAGCGCCTCGGCCTCGTCATCGTCGACGAGGAGCAGCATTTCGGCGTCGCCCATAAAGAGCGGCTGAAGGCGCTCAAGAACGACGTCCACGTCCTCACGCTGACCGCGACGCCGATCCCGCGCACGCTCCAGATGGCGATGAGCGGCCTTCGCGAGCTGAGCGTCATCCAGACGCCGCCGGTCGACCGCCTCGCCGTCCGCACCTACGTCACGCCGTTCGACGGCGTCGTCCTTCGCGAAGCCCTGCTGCGCGAGCATTTCCGCGGCGGGCAAAGCTTCTTCGTCGTGCCGCGCGTCGCCGATCTCCCGAACATGGAGGAATGGCTTCGCGAGCAGGTGCCAGAGGTGAAGTTCATCACTGCCCACGGGCAGATGAGTGCGACTGCGGTGGAGGAGCGGATGAGCGCTTTCTACGACCGTAAATATGACGTCCTTCTCTCGACCACGATCGTCGAGAGCGGCCTCGACATCCCGAGCGCCAACACCCTCGTCGTCTATCGCGCCGACCGCTTCGGCCTCGCACAGCTCTACCAGCTCCGCGGCCGTGTCGGCCGATCAAAGTCCCGCGCTTACGCCTATCTCACCATGCCGGCGGACCGGGCGATCACTGAGACTGCGCAGAAGCGGCTGCAGGTGCTGAGCGAGCTCGACAATCTCGGCGCCGGATTCCAGCTCGCCAGTCACGACCTCGACATTCGCGGCGCCGGCAACCTGCTTGGCGACGAGCAGTCGGGACACATCAAGGAGGTCGGGTTCGAGCTTTACCAGTCGATGCTCGAGGACGCGATTGTCGAGCTGAAGGCCGGGGGCGTGCCGGTGAAGGACGAGTTCAGCCCGCAGATCAGCGTCGATGCACCGATCATGATCCCCGAGCATTATGTGCCCGACCTCGACCTTCGCATGGGCCTTTACCGGCGCCTCGGCGAGCTCGAGGACAGCAATGCGATCGAGGCGTTCGCTGCCGAGCTCATCGACCGCTTCGGCGCGCTGCCGCAGGAAACTGCCAACCTCATGAAGATCGTCGAAGTGAAGCTGAATTGCCGCGAAGCGATGGTCGCCAAGCTCGACATCGGGCCCAAGGGAGCGGTCGTGACCTTCGCCGACAGCGGCTTCCCCGATCTCGCGGGCCTTCTCTCCTACATCGACCGCCTCAAGGGCGCGGCGAAGCTAAGGCCCGACAGCAAGATGGCAGTGACCCGCAACTGGCCGACGCCCGAAGCGCGGCTCAACGGGGCGGTCCAACTCTCGCGCGGCCTCGCGCGCGTCGCCGCGGCGGCCGAAAAAAAGGAAGCCGCCTGACCCCCGTGACCTTGCCGGTCGATCCTCCTATCTTCTCCGCATGTGGCGAGGCGGCATGAGGAGCCCGGATTGAACGCCGACGCAGCGAAGGAAGGACGAAAGCCGGTCGACCTGTCGAGCCGCGGAATCGGGCTGCTGTCGTCGCATACCGAGGTCGCCAAGGCCGCGAAGGCCATGCTTCGTCGTCGCTTCACGTTTGCGAATGCGGATGAAGCGACTGCTCTCGTAGCGCTCGGCGGTGACGGATTCATGCTCAACACCTTGCACGACATGCTCGACGGCAATCGCGCGTGCGTCCCAGTCTTCGGCATGAATCGCGGCACCGTAGGCTTCCTGATGAACGAATGGCGCATAGACCGGCTGGCGGAACGCATCGATGCGGCGAAGGCGATCCGCGTCGCGCCGCTCGAAATGCGCGCGACGACGGTCGGCGGGAAGACCTTCACCCACTCGGCGATCAACGAAGTCTCGCTGCTGAGGGAAACCCGCCAGACCGCGAAGATAGAAATATCGGTCAACGGACGCGTCGCGCTGCCCGAGCTTGCCTGCGACGGCGTGCTCGTCGCGACGCCGGCCGGATCGACGGCTTATAATCTCTCGGCGCGTGGGCCGATCCTGCCGCTCCAGGCGAAGATGCTCGCCCTCACGCCGATCAGCCCATTCCGGCCGCGACGCTGGTCCGGCGCAATCTTGCCCGACGACACCGCGGTCTGTCTGAAGATCCTCGAGGCACAAAACCGGCCCGTGTCCGCCGTCGCCGATCAAACCGAGGTTCGCGACGTGGCGAGGGTTGAAATCCGGCTCGACCGTGAGCGGTCGCTGACGTTGCTGTTCGACCCCGAACATGCGCTCGACGAGCGCATCGCGATGGAGCAATTCGCCACCTAGTCACTTGCGTTTAAGGAAGCGTCCGCTATCTAGCCGGCGCTTGCCCGCAGAAACATCTGGGGGCTGCTCCCCGGTAGCTCAGCGGTAGAGCATCCGACTGTTAATCGGACGGCCGCCTGTTCGAATCAGGCCCGGGGAGCCATCTCTTCCAAGCGATAGGAACCGCCTGGCGCCTTTTGCTATCCAACAAGGTGGTTGGACTAGTGGGGCCACGGCAGATGGGCGAAGCAGCAAGCGCGACAGGGCCGGACTTCTCCGACGGCATTGCCCTATCGGAAATTCCTGAAGTCGGGACGATCGCGGGCCGCGTCGGCGACGAGCCGGTTCTTCTTTCCCGCTTCGACGGCGAACTGTTCGCGGTCGGCGGATCGTGCACCCATTATGGTGCCGCGCTCGCGGATGGACGCATCGCCGGTACCGACGTCCGGTGCCCGCTCCATCATGCCTGTTTCGACCTTAGGACCGGAGCTGCACTGAGAGCGCCTGCGCTCGATCCCCTGCCCTGCTGGCAAGTCGAGGCGGAAGGCGATCGCGCATTCGTCAGGCACAAGCTCGAGTCCGAAGCAGAAGCGGCTGAAGCGAAGACCGATGTTCGAAAAATCATCATTATCGGCGGCGGCGCCGCCGGTCTTGCTTGCGCCCACGAGCTCCGCCGCCTCGGCTATTCGGGCGAGATCACGATGCTCAGCGCCGACGCCGATCCGCCGTGCGATCGCCCGAACCTGTCGAAAGACTATCTCGCCGGCGACATGCCCGAGGACTGGCTGTGGCTTCGCGGCGACGATTGGTACGCGGAGAACCGCATCGACCTCAGGCTTTCGACCGAAGTCACCCGCATCGATGCGCAATCCCGAATGGTCCGCTGCGCTTCTGGTGAGGAGCTGCCCTACGATCGTCTGCTGATCGCGACCGGCGCTCGACCCAATCGGCTCGACAAGCCGGGCCTCGATCGACCGAACGTCCACGTGCTGCGGTCGGTCGCGGACTCGCGCGCGCTCGCGGAACATGCGCATGCGGGTGCGCGCGCCGCGATCATCGGGGCAAGTTTCATCGCGCTGGAAGCGGCGGCGGCGCTTCGCCATCGCAAGGTCGAGGTCGATATCGTCTCCGTCGAAGAGGTCCCGCTCGAGCATGTTTTCGGCAAGGACGTGGGCATGCAGCTGCAGCGGCTTCACGAGGATCATGGCGTTCGCTTCCACATGAGCTCCGTCGTCGCCGGCTATGACGGGAAGAGGCTGGAGCTTGGCGGTGGCGGCGCCATCGATGCCGATCTCGTCCTGGTTGCGATCGGGGTGAGGCCGCGGACCGCCATTGCCGAAGACGCGGGAGCGTCGGTGAAAAACGGCGTGCTCGTCGATGCATGTATGGAAACCACGCTTCCCGGCATCTATGCGGCCGGCGACATCGCGTCCTACCCCGAGCCGATCTCCGGCGAGCATGCGCGCATCGAGCATTGGGTCGTCGCCGAGCGGCAGGGCCAGGTCGCGGCGGCGAACATGCTCGGCCAGCGCAAACGCTTCGAATCCGCGCCATTCTTCTGGACCGAGCAATATGGGGTGCCGCTGCGCTACGTCGGGCGCGCGAGCGGATGGGACGCGGTGACCGTCGACGGCGACGTCAAAAGCGGCTCTGTCGCCGCACGCTATTTCATCGATGGAAGCCACTGCGCGACGGCCACCGTCGGCCGCGACCGCGAGAATCTGGACGACGAGCTGATGCTAGAGACGCGGAGCGAAACGCGGTCCTAGTCAGCCGTCGATCGAGGCCATCAGGCTCGCATTGCCGCCGGCGGCCGTGGTGTCGATGCAGGTCACGCGCTCGATCGCGAAACGTGCGACATAGTGCGGGCCGCCCGCCTTCGGTCCGGTGCCGCTGAGGCCTTCGCCGCCGAACGGCTGGCTTTCGACCACCGCGCCGATCTGGTTGCGGTTGACGTAGAAATTGCCGACGCGCGCATGCTCTTCGACATAATCGCGAACCGTGTCGATCCGGCTCTGGAGGCCGAGCGTC
>DATCJM010000124.1:0-3000 GCA_036562805.1 Sphingomicrobium sp. | reverse complement strand
CCTCAAGACCCTCTATATCAAGGAGGTTCGCCGGTTCTTCAAGGTCCAGATGCAGACGGTCTGGGCGCCGGCGATCACCCAGCTCCTCTATCTCGTCATCTTCACCGTCGCGTTGGGGCGCAGCGGGCGCACCATCCTGGGCGTCCCATTCACCGACTTCCTCGCCCCGGGGCTCATCGTCATGGCGATGATGCAAAATGCGTTCGCCAATTCGAGCTTTTCGCTGCTGGTTGGCAAGATCCAGGGCAATATCGTCGACTATCTGATGCCGCCGCTGTCGACCGGCGAGCTGATGGCGGGCCTGATCGGCGCGGCGGTGACGCGGGCCTTCCTGGTCGGGTTCGCGGTGTGGCTTGCAATGCTTCTGTGGCCCGGCGTTTCGGTCGACATCCGGCGACCGGAGCTGGTGTTCTGGTTCGCGCTGATGGGGTCGCTGCTGCTGGCCTTCCTCGGACTGCTGACGTCGCTTTGGGCCGACAAGTTCGACCATGCGGCGGCGGTGACCAACTTCGTCGTGACGCCGCTGTCCCTGCTCAGCGGCACCTTTTATTCGGTCAAGCAGCTGGCGCCGACCTTCCGTGCGATCAGCCACGCCAATCCCTTCTTCTACGTGATCTCCGGATTCCGCGCGGGGTTCCTCGGCATTAGCGATTCGCCTCTCGCGGTCGGAGCGGTCGGCCTGCTGGTGCTGAATGTCGTGCTGTGGCTCGTCTGCTTCACGCTCCTCAAGAGCGGGTGGAAGATCAAGAACTGACGGGCCGTTTCGCAGCATTAATGATGTTGAACGGCGGATAACGGCGGCATTCAGATGCGCCTCAAGCGAATCGGCGCACTCTCCTCGCATCAACCGCTCAATCGAAGGAGAGCCGTTATGCGTAAACTTCTGATTTCTCTCGCTGCCGCGGGCGCGGCTCTCGTCGTCGCCTCGCCGGCGTCGGCGCAATATTATGGCGGCCAGCCCTACGGCCAAGGCTATGGTTACAACGGCTACAACAACTTCGGCCAGGTGCGCGTCCTCCAGGCACGGATCGATGCCCTTCAGTGGCAGATCAACCGGCTCGATCGCTACGACGCCATTGGCGACGGCCGGGCCGATCGGCTCCGTGAGGAATCGCGCCGGATCGAGCATCGCCTGCATCAGGCCGCGCGCTATGGCCTGAACCCCTATGAGGCGAACGACATCCAGGCGCGGCTCGGACGGCTCGAAGCGCAGGTGCAGTTTGCCTCGTCGAACCGCTACGGGCGCTACGGCCGCGGTGACGATGGTTACGGCTACAACGGCTATTACGGCCGCGGTGACCATGATTGGGACCATGACGGCGATCGCGACCGCGACTGACCTGATCGAAATGAAAAGGCGCCGGGGAAACCAATTCCCGGCGCCTTTTTCTTTCCGCGCGAGGCGGACCGTAAGTTGAACCGTCGATAAAAGAGACGTTCAGCACGGCAACACGCCCGGTCTGCAAGAATCGATTTAAGTGCTCAACAAAGGAGAGCGAAAATGCGTAAGTTCTTGATTCCGATCGTCGCCGCAGCATCGACGCTGGCGATCGCCGCCCCGGCTTCGGCGCAGTGGGCACCGCCGGTCTATCGCTACCAGCCGTACAATTTCGGCCAGGGCTATAACGGCATCCGCTTTGCGCGGGCGATGGAGATGCGCGTCCAGCGGATCCGCGGCGACGTCCGCAACATGCAAATGCGCGGCATTCTTGGTTGGCGCGAAGCGCGCTCGCTCGACAACCAGGCGCGCAACCTGCAGCGCCGAATCGCGCGCGCAACGCGCTTCGGGATCAACCCGGGTGAAGCGCGCGGCATCGAGAACGGCATCCGCCACCTCGAATTCCGCGTCCAGCGCGAGGCAACCGACTTCAACAACCGGCCGAACCGTCGCCGCTACTAGCCGCGGACGACAAGTTCACAGAAGGCGCGGGAGGACCTCCTCTCGCGCCTTTTTCTTTTTCGAAGCCGCTCGCTATAGCGGCGCCATCCACTCAGAGGAGCTGACTGACGATGGCCATTACGCCGCTTATGCCCGTTTATCCGCGATCGCCGGTCCGGCCGGTGCGGGGCGAGGGAGTTTATCTCTACGGCGAGAATGGCGAGCGGTACCTGGATTTCGCCGCCGGGATCGCGGTCAACCTGCTCGGGCACAGCCACCCATATTATACGAAGAAGCTGCAGCAGCAGGCGGCGACGCTGATCCACGTGTCCAACCTCTACGGCTCGCCGCAAGGTGAAGCGTTCGCCCAGCGGCTGGTCGACCTGACCTTCGCCGATACTGTCTTCTTCACCAATTCGGGCGCGGAAGCGGTCGAGTGCGCGATCAAGACGGCGCGGCGCTATCATTACGCCAAGGGCAATGCCCACAAGCACAACCTCATCACCTTCTCGAACGCCTTTCACGGCCGGACGATGGCGACGATCAGCGCGACCGATCAGGCGAAGCTTCGCGACGGGTTCGCGCCGCTTCTGACGGGGTTCACGGTGGTCGACTTCAACGACCACGACGCGGCGCTGGCGGCGATCGACGAGAATACCGCGGGATTCCTCGTCGAGCCCATCCAGGGCGAGGGCGGAATCCGTCCCGCCACGCACGAGTTCCTCGCCGGGCTTCGCGCCGCGTGCGACGAGCGGGATTTGATACTGGTCTATGACGAGGTCCAGTGCGGCGTGGCGCGCACCGGGCAGCTCTATGCCTATCAATATTATGACGTCGCGCCGGACATCATGGCAACGGCAAAGGGAATCGGCGGCGGCTTTCCGATGGGCGCGTGCCTCGCGACCGAGAAGGCCGCCGCCGGGATGGTGATCGGAACGCACGGATCGACCTTCGGCGGCAACCCATTCGCGATGGCGGCGGGCCAGGCGGTGTTCGACGTGGTCGCCAATGACGAGTTTCTCGCGGAGGTGCGCGCAAAGGGCGAGCGGCTGAGGTCGGCGCTGGAGCAGATGATCCCAAACCACGACCATCTGTTCGACAGCGTGCGCGGGGTGGGGCTC
>DATCJM010000359.1:0-1966 GCA_036562805.1 Sphingomicrobium sp. | reverse complement strand
TCTCAGCCGTGTCGTGGCGGCGGAGTGGCGATCTCGTGAGGGTTATTGGTGTAGACCGCCGGCGTTGCGAACTGCGGGATTTGCCGACTGGGCTCGCGGACCTCGGACGGCGAACCCGGCGCCGCTACAGCGACCGCCATGCACATGGCGATGCAACAATTCTTCCCGGCCGCCTTGTCGTGATCGCCGGAAGTCGCCGGCGGAGCCTGACAGTGACCCGCCATCGACATCGACATGTCATGATGCGGGGACGCCATGGCGGCGGCACCGACACCCGGCGCAAACAGCACCGATAAGGCGACAAGGATCGCTAAGATTTTCCGAGCGCTCACGAACCGGACATATCGGCGTGTCGGCTGCGTTGTTCAACCGCGTGAACGGGCCGAGGGCAGGGGCAGATTCTTTGCGCACTTGTCACTCGACTGCCTTGCCGGGCGCGCGCAATAAGACCGGTGTGCGGGGGCACCTCATCTTCGTCGGCGGCATCCTGGCCGCGCTTGGCACCAGCGGGGCGGCAGCGGACCAGTCGCCGATCTGCGCCGACCGCCCGGGCAAGTCGACGCCCTCCTGCACGGTGCCTGCAGGGCATTGGCAGATCGAGACTGGGCTCGCCGACTGGTCACTGCAGAAAGGCGGGGGGGAGCGCGATACGTCGCTGGTGATCGGCGAGACGACGGTCAAATACGGCGTCACCGATTCCTCCGATCTCGAAGTCGACGTGACGCCGTGGCAGCGCGCGACGAGCAGGGGGCCTGGTTTTCGTGAACTCGCCAGCGGGATCGGCGACGTAAGGCTGATCTATAAGCAGCAGCTCACGCAAGCGAATGCGGCGCTGCAAGCCACGCTGATGCCGGTGGTGAAACTGCCGACGGCGACGCGTTCGGTCGGGAACGGCATGTGGGAAGCCGCGCTGCTCGTGCCTATCGACTATTCGATCGGCAAATCACCGTTCAGCATCGAGCTGACGCCCGAGCTGGACTGGGCCGCCGACGCCGACGGGCGCGGGCACCATGCCGCAATGGTCCAGGTCGCAAGCCTCGGCTGGCAGGCGACCGACAAGGTCAACCTTTCCGCCGAGATCTGGGGCCGGTGGGACTGGGACCCGAGCGGCACTACGCGCCAGGCGAGCGCGGACGGGTCGATCGCTTATCTGCTGAGCAATGACGTGCAGCTCGACGCGGGCGCGAATTTCGGCCTCAATGACGTGACTCCGGACGTCGAGCTGTATGGCGGGGTATCGGTGCGCTTTTAGACGGGGCCGCTGACCGACACGAATGCGCCCTCGGCATCGCGGATCTGGGCGATGTGGACTCCGTGCATTTCCTTCGGCTCGCGCGTGAACTCGATTCCGAGCTCGTCGCGGCGGGCGTAGAATTCGCCCAGGTTGTCGGCGGCGAAGCCTAGCTCGACTCCGCCGGCGGGATTGTCGTCGGACGCGGGATGCAGGGCGAGGACGGTCTCGCCAGTCGCGAACTCGGTCCAGAAGGGCGACTGGAATTTGAGATCGAGCCCGAGCTTGTCGCGGTAGAAGGCAATCGCCCGGTCCATGTCGTCGACGAACTTGATTGCGTAGTTCAGCCGCATGCCGTCCTCCTATCGTGGCAGTAGCGCGTAGGCCCTCCGAAATGCGTGGGCCTCCGCGGCGGTGAACGCAGTGCCGGGACCGTGCGCCGCGACCGCCGGAACGCCGGTGACAAAGTAAGCGATTCCGAGCCCGCGGGCGCGGTCGAGCCACACGCCACTCTTCATCCCATAGGCATCGCCGGCATGGCCGACGAGCGTTCGGCCACGCGTGCCCATGTCGTCCGCGCATCCGCGGACCGGCGTCGGGATCTGCTGGGTCGCGTGGCCATAGCTGCAGTAGAAGCCGTCGTCGGTGACCCCGTTGCTTCCGTCGAAGCGCCAGACCTGCGTCAGCAGCGCTTCGACCGACTGGGGCGAAAGGATCCGGACGCCGTCCAGCGTC
>DATCJM010000358.1:0-3888 GCA_036562805.1 Sphingomicrobium sp. | reverse complement strand
TCTCGCGCCACATTACCCTGACTTTGTCCATGCCGAACGAGCCACAGGCGCGCCGGCCAATTCTGACGATCAGCCATATTGAATCAGCAGAAAGCACCAGCAGCGAGATTGTGCCGGAGCGGCCTGGCCTAGAACCGAAATCCGCTCATCCTGAGGCGCCGCTGAGCGAAGTCGAAGCGGCGTCTCGAAGGAGGTCCTTCGAGACGGGCCTTCGTCTCGCCTCGCTCGCTCAGTCCCTCCTCAGGATGAGCGGACTTCGAGACGGGCCTTCGTCTCGCTTCGCTCGCTCAGTCCCTCCTCAGGATGAGCCGGTTTGGTGCAATGTACTTCGGCCTTTGCAGCTTATTCAGCCGCCACCGCTGTCGCTTGCGACTCCCCCAGGCGCTTCACCCGCTCGTCCATGCGGCGGAAGGTAGCGAGGGCCTGCCCGACGATCTGGTCCATATTGTAATAGCGGTACGTCGCGAGACGGCCGACGAACGTCACGCCCTCGGTCGAGTCGGCGAGCGCTTCATATTTCTTGAACAGCTCCTGATTCTCCGGACGCGGGATCGGATAATATGGATCGCCTTCCGCCGAGGGATATTCGTAGGTGATCGTCGTCACCGGCGATTGCTGGCCGGTCAGATGCTTGTACTCGCTGATGCGCGTGTAGGGCACGTCGGGCGACGGGTAGTTCACCACCGCGACCGGCTGGTGCTGTTCCTCATCCAGCGTCTGGTGATCGAACTTCAGGCTGCGGTACGGAAGCCTGCCGAAGCGGAAGTCGAAATATTCGTCGATCGGCCCGGTATAGATCACGTGGTCGGCGATCTCGTGGGCGCTGACCTTGAACTCGGCAAAGTCGACGCCGGTCCGCACATCGATCAGCGGATTGTCGAGCATCTTCTCGAACATCTTCGTGTAGCCGTGCAGCGGCATCGCCTGGAAGGTGTCGCCGAAATAGCGGTCGTCGGTGTTGGTCCGCGTCGGGATTCGCGAGGTGACCTGCTTGTCGAGCTCGCTCGGGTCGAGGCCCCATTGCTTGCGCGTATAGCCCTGGAAGAAGAGCTCGTAGAGCTCGCGCCCGACGGCGTTGATGACCACGTCTTCGCTGGTCTTGATGTCCTCGACCGGCTCGGCGCGGGAGGCGAGATAGTCCGCGGCTTCCTCGTCGGTCTTGAGGTCGAGGTCGAACAATTCGTTGAGCGTCGTCCGGTTGATCGGGATCGGCACCATCTTGTCGCGCACGATCGCGCGAACGCGGTGCTCGTAGGGCCGCCACTCGGTGAACTGCGAGAGGTAGTCGCGCACCTGTTCGCTGTTCGTGTGGAAGATGTGCGGGCCGTATTTGTGATAGAGGATGCCCGCCTCGTTCGGCTCGTCATAGGCGTTGCCGCCGATATGCGGACGCCGGTCGATCAGCAAAACCCTGGCGCCGTGTTGCGATGCGAGGCGCTCAGCAAGGACGGAGCCGGCAAAACCGGCTCCGACGATCAAATAATCATAGCGGCCGTCGTTCGCCGCCCCCGGCGGCGCGCTCATTCCGCGGCCACCAGCAGCGCCGGGTTGGTCGCGCCGGTGCGCGTGCCCATGATGTCGGCAATCAGACCGGCCATGCGCGCCTGGGTCGTGTCCCAGCTCGATGCCGAGAGCATGAGGTCGGCTTCGGCGAGCCAGCCGCTTTCGGGATTCTTCGCAAGCTCGAGCGCTTCTTCGCACGCGGCGACGAATTCTTGCGGAGTCGAGGCGACCTTGACGCCTTCGAGCGCCCCATAGTGGCGAACCACGTCCTTGATCGGAGTGGTGACCACCGGCTTGCCGCCAGCCAGATATTCCGGCGTCTTCGTCGGCGAGATGAACTGCGTCGATTCGTTCATCGCGAACGGCATCAAAGCGACGTCCCAGCCGGACAGATAGCAGGGCAGCTGATCGTAGGTCTTGCCGCCGAGGTAATGGATATTGTGCCGCTTCGGCAGGTCCTCGGGCGCGATCTTCACGACCGGGCCGACCATGACGAACGACCAGTTCGGGCGCATCTCGGCGACCTTGTCGAGAAGCTCCGTATCGAAGCGTTCGTCGATGACGCCGTAGAAGCCCAGGCGCGGGCGCGGCAGGTCTTCCTGGTCGGCCGGCTCGAACTGACGCGCACGGGCCTTGGCGAAATGGGCGCGGTCGACCGACGAGGGGAAGCAATGGACGCTCGAATGGCGATCCTTCTTGGCCTCGAACAGGCTGGAGCCGCCGGTAAACACGATGTCGGAACGGTCGATCAGCTCCTGCTCAAGCTCGAGCAGCTTCACAGGTGCGAACTTGAATTTCGAAAGCTCGTCCATCGCGTCGAACACGGTGACCGTGGCTTCGAGATGCCGCGAGAAGGGCAGCATCATCGGCGTATAATACCAGGCGATCAGGGGCCCCTGGACCGATGACAGATGGGCGTCGAGCAGGCGCATCAGCGCCGCTTCGCGCGCGTCCTCGGGCATGCCCTGCGGCAGGTGCGGCACGACGATGCGGACATTCGCCGCGTCCTCCGCCTCGCGCACCTGCAAATAAGCGGTTTCCTTCGGCGCGATATCGACCGGCTCTTCCCAGAAGATCACGTTCATCTCGCGCGCAAAGCGGCTCATGAGGTGCTGCGGCCGCTGGAACACGAAGTTCCACCGCAGGTGCGAAAAGCAGATCAATGTTGCGGCCTCGGGATCCGGCGCCGAGTGCTCGGCTTCGTACTCCACTGGCACCCCGACGCGAGTCAGCATTTGAGTTCGTCCTCCGTATGTGAATTTGCCCTTGCATTACTGAACGGGCGTCGAGGCGTTGCGGTTCCGTAACCTGCATCAATGTTAGTGTTAAAATAACGACTTGCCGCACTGCAGCATCGACCGACCGTGACGCGCGAGCGCCGTGCTGCCGCCGCCTGAACCATTTCGGGTCGGGAACGGCCGCATTCAAGGGCTGGTTGACCGGGAGCAAGGCGGCGTGGAAGGAGCGTCCCAGGGAGATACAGCTTGGCGACCACGATCGAAGAGCTCGAAAAGAGGCGTGAGCTGGCGCGCCTGGGCGGCGGTGAGAAGCGCATCCAGGCTCAACATGCCAAGGGCCGGCTGACCGCTCGGGAGCGCCTCAGCGTCCTGCTCGATCCCGGCAGCTTCGAAGAATATGACATGTTCGTCGAGCACAATGCGACCGACTTCGGGATGGACAGCCAAAAGGTCCCGGGCGACGGCGTGGTCACCGGATCGGGAACGATCAACGGCCGGCTGGTCTATGTCTTCGCACAGGATTTTACGGTGTTTGGCGGCTCCCTCTCCGAGCGCCACGCGCAGAAAATCTGCAAGGTCATGGACATGGCGATGAAGGTCGGCGCGCCGGTCATCGGCCTCAACGATTCAGGCGGCGCGCGAATCCAGGAGGGCGTCGCGAGCCTCGCCGGCTATGCCGAGGTGTTCCAGCGCAATGTGCTCGCAAGCGGCGTGATTCCGCAGGTCAGCCTGATCATGGGCCCGTGCGCGGGTGGCGCGGTCTATTCGCCGGCGATGACCGACTTCATCTTCATGGTGAAGGACAGCTCGTACATGTTCGTCACTGGCCCCGACGTCGTGAAGACGGTCACGAACGAAGTGGTGACGCAGGAAGAGCTGGGCGGGGCGATCACGCATACGAAGAAGTCGGGTGTCGCCGACGTCGCATTCGAGAACGACATCGATGCGCTGCTCGCGACCCGCGAGTTCTTCGACTTCCTGCCGCTGTCCAACCGCCACGATCTGCCCGAGCGGCCGTGCGAGGACCCGGTCGACCGCGTCGAGGACAGCCTCGACACTTTGGTGCCGCCGAGCGCGGCGACGCCGTATGACATGCACGAGCTGATCCGGAAGGTCGCCGACGAGGGCGATTTCTTCGAGCTGCAGC
>DATCJM010000356.1:0-2840 GCA_036562805.1 Sphingomicrobium sp. | reverse complement strand
ATTCTTCTATGTTATGGACCGCCGGACGGGGCAGGTGCTGAACGCGACGCCCTACGGCTATGTGAACGCCTATACCGGCGTGGACCTGAAGACCGGCAGGCTGATGCCGAACCCGGACAAGCTGCCCAAGCAAGGCCGCGTCACGCGCGACATCTGCCCGGCCTCGCCAGGCGCGAAGGATTGGAACCCGGCCGCGTTCAGCCCGGTCACCGGCCTCATCTACATTCCGCACATCAACCTGTGCCAGGATGAGGGGCACGAGCAGGCCAATTACATCTCCGGCACGCCCTATGTTGGGGCCGATGTGAAGATGTACGCAGGGCCAGGCGGCAACCGCGGCGTGTTCACCGCGTGGGACCCGGTCAATCACCGCAAGGTGTGGGAGATCAAAGAGGACCTTCCGCTGTGGAGTCCGGCTCTCGCGACTGCCGGCGGCCTCGTCTTCTACGGCACGATGGACGGCTGGTTCAAAGCGGTCGATGCGCGCACCGGCAAGCTCCTGTGGCAGTTCAAGGCGGGCAGCGGAATCATCGGCCAACCGATCAGCTACAAGGGACCCGACGGGCGCCAGTATATCGCGGTGATTTGCGGCGTCGGCGGTTGGGCGGGCGCAATCGTTTCCGGCAACATGGACCCGCACGATCCGACCGGAGCGCTCGGATTCGCCAATGCGGTCAAGGACCTGCCCCTCAAGTCAACAGCGGGAGGCATGCTATATGTCTTCACGCTTCCGCGCTAGCATCGCTCTCCTGGTGGTCGCGGCGCTCGCGCTCGTCGCATGCGAGCGCGAGGAGCATCACAGCCGCGCAAAGCCGTTTGGCGAGACCGTCCCGGCAGGCGAAAGCGCACCGACCATTTTCCCGGGTAACAGCGGACCGCCGCCCGTCGACGTGCGTGCCAGTCTTTACGACAACAATGCCAACGCCATTGCGCAGGGCCAGCAACTCTACATGCAGATGAACTGCGTCGGCTGCCACAGCCACGGCGGCGGCGGCATGGGCCCGCCCCTGATGGATGACGAGTGGCGCTACGGCGGGCGCATCGATCAGATTGCAACGACCATCGCCGAAGGTCGGCCGAACGGCATGCCGGCGTGGCGCGACAAGCTGACCTCCGACCAGATCTACGATCTTGCCGCTTATGTACGGTCGCTGTCGGGCCTGCCCAGCAAGGACGCCGTTTCGAGCCGCATGGAGGGCATGAGCGCCGGCACTCCGCAGACGCTGACGCCGCACGCGGACATGAATAACTCGGACGCGGCGCAGCAATGAAACTCCGCGCGGTCGCCAGGGCAGCCGTGCTTCCGCTGCTGCTGGGCGCTTGCCAGTACCAGCATTACCAGAGCGATTTCGGCGGCGCGGCGGTCGAGGACCGGCAGTTCCTGACGCTGTTCTGGATCTTCATCGCGGTTTGCGCCGTCATGTACGCGCTGGTGATGATCTTTCTCGTCGTCGGCATCGCGCGCGGGCGGCGTGCAGAAGAAGCGAACGTCGTCGAGACTGGGCGCCACCATCGCAGTCACCCGCTGATGCGGTCGACTCTGATCGGCTGGGCTGCGCTGATCGGCGTCGGCCTGTTCGCGCTCGCAATTGCCAGCTTCGTCACCGACCGGTCGATGGCACTGGCGGCCGGCAACGAGAAACTTTCGGTCACCGTCACGGGCAATCAATGGTGGTGGGACATCGTCTACAATTCGGCCGACGCTTCCAAGACGCTGCGCACGGCCAACGAGCTGCACTTGCCGCTGGGCGTGCCGACGCGAATCCTGCTCGATTCGAGCGACGTCATCCACAGCTTCTGGGTGCCGAGCCTCGGTGGCAAGCAGGACCTGATCCCCGGCCGCGAAAACGACATCACGATCGTTCCCACCAGGGCCGGAATCTTCCGCGGGCAATGCGCCGAGTTCTGCGGCGTCCAGCACGCGCATATGGCGCTGGTCGTTGTCGTCGAACCTTATGCCGACTTCATCAAATGGTGGGATCACCAGCTGCAGCCCGCGCCGATGCCGACCACGCCGCTTGCGATGGCGGGCTATAAATATGTGACGACCGGACCCTGCAGTTCCTGCCACAACATCGGCGGAACGACTGCGAATGGGACGGTCGCCCCCGATCTTACGCACCTCGCCAGCCGCAAGAGCCTCGCCGCCGGAACCATGCCGATGAGCGAGGGCAATCTCTACGGCTGGGTCGAGGACCCGCAATCGCTCAAGCCCGGCGTCCGCATGCCGACGATCGGCCTCGAGCCCGATCAGCTGCATGCGGTCGTTGCCTATCTCGAGACGCTCAAATGACCGACGTTCGCGCCGATGCCTTCGATGCGATGCCGGCGCGCGAGCGCGAACGCGTGCGCGTTGAAGAAGAGAACCGCCGCCTGGCGCAGGAGCGCAAGAAGATTGCCCGCGACGGGCCGAAACTGAAAGGCGAGAAGCTCGCCGCGCGGCTCGACTTCACCTGGCGCCGGCCGCCGGGAATCATCGGCTGGCTGGCAAGCGTCGATCACAAGGAGATCGGCCGTCGCTACATGATAACCGCGCTCGGCTTTCTCGTGCTCGGCGGAATCATGGCGTTGCTGATGCGGCTCCAGCTCGCCCAGCCCGACAGCAATCTCATCAGCGGCGAGCGCTACAACCAGATCTTCACGATGCACGGCTCGACGATGATGTTCCTCTTCGCCGTGCCAGTGATGGAGGGCGTCGCCGTTTACATCATCCCGCTGATGCTCGGCACGCGATCGACCGCGTTCCCGCGGCTCAATGCCTTCAGCTACTTCATGTATCTCTTCGGCGGGCTGATGCTGTGGATCGCGTTCGTGCTCAACATCGGGCCGGACGTCGGCTG
>DATCJM010000120.1:0-2277 GCA_036562805.1 Sphingomicrobium sp. | reverse complement strand
TCGTCGGATGCCTGACGAGCCACGAGGTTGAACCGCACCGCCACGCGCTTGTCGCCGCGGAGCGACGGTGCGAGCTTGAGCGCCTCCGCACCCGGAATATCCGCAACCGCCCGGGCAACCCCGGTCTGCGCCGTCGGCACGACGACGTGAGGCGCGGCAAGCGCGGCAAGACGAAGCGCAGAGGCGTTCGCTTCATGGCCGGAATAATGTTGCGCGAAGACCGCGGGCTGCCCCCAGGTGCCGCCCCAGCGGTAGAAGATATGGGCGCCGATGATCGCGTTCTTGGCCATGCTCGACGCCCAGGTCGGGACGACATAGTCGGCATGGTAGTGCGTAGCCCATCCGACCGGTTCGAACACCGCGCCGGAAAGCGCGTCCTCGGCGACCTTATAGGCCCGCTTCCATCCGTCGGCGTCAGGCTGCCGCGATAGTGAGCCGTCGCAAGTGAAGGTGAACTGGCACCCCGTGGCCCGTGTGGACCCTTGGTAGACAACGCCGCAGACGCTGTTCGGGAAGGCGGGATGGCGGACGCGGTTGAGGACAACCTGCGCGACCGCTCGCTCGCCGTCGGTGTCCTGATTGCCGGCCTCGTAATAGACAGCGCTTGCGAGGCAGTTGAGCGCCTGATCGCGAGCGGTAGCATTGCCAGTGAAGACGAACGGCGAAGCGGACGGATTCGGACCGGTCGCCAGCGGAATGTCGGCATTGACCTTCACGGCCTGGTCGGGCGCGATTTGCTGATAGGTCATCGGCGGCGGGGCGGGGGGCGCAGCATGCGCAGCCGGGTTCGTCGCCGGATTGGGAACGGTCATGCTTCCAAGGGCTACCGCGATCACGAAACCAAGCACGCCAAGGCCCACGGACTCCCTCGGATAGTCGCGCATGAGCGAGCGGCCGCGCTGCCCGAAGCGAAGGGCAGTCCGGTGAAGGCCATCGAAGGGCCGCGAAAGGGTCAGAACGTGATTCATTCAGCAGTGATATATATGACTAATACAGTAATTTCAATCTCGAGGCCGCAGCCGGAACGATCCGGTCTCCGCCCATCTAATCAACGGTTTCAAAGGGATAATCCACGCCACTCCCATGACTAGATAATATGGCGCCTGCGCCAGCACAGGCCATTTGCCGACGAGCGGCGCCATGCTTGCGACGAACGCCGCCCACAGGATGATGAGACCTGCGATCAAGCCGATTCCAGCGAGCTTTCGGGCGGAGGGTTCGGCCATCGGCAGCGCCCATAGGCGCTCGATTGCCACATTCAAAGCGGGCCGGTCAGTGCCCCGAGTTCCATTCCATGTCGTAGGGGTCGCCACTCGACGGCATCACGTGGAGCCGCGCCGTCCACACGGTGCTGGCCGAGTTTGCGAGGCGTAAGGTGGCCACTGTCGTCTGCTGTCCGGGCTGCAGCCGCGCCGTTCCGCGCTGCGCGGAATGATTACTCGAAGTGGCTGCGCCGCCGGTCACTTCGAGGTCGTATCGCGCCGACCACGACGTCGGGCTGTTGCCGACGAGCCGGATGATGACCTGCCCGCCGCTCTGGTCGACCTGGAGGCGCAGCGGACGTTCCGCCGTTGGAGCTGACGCAATGCCTGCTGCCAGAACCATCGCCGCCCAGCCGAGGCTCATTGCGGCGGAGTTTGCGTGACGAACTGGACGATAGCGTCGACGGTAGCCTGCGTCGCCGGATCTTCCTTCTTGTCCTTGTCCGAGGGCCCCGGCTGCCCCTGCTTCAGGACGATTGCCGCAATGCCCATCGAATCGGTCGAATTATCAGGCGTCCCCGACGTAGCGAGACGGTGGGTTGCGTCGGCGAGCGGTTCCCCCGCGCCCTGCAGCTGCTGATCGAGCAGCAGCCTTTGCTCGGGCGAGAGTTCCTGCGGTGCCGGACGGGCATAATCGTCGGCGCGCGTTTCGAGCACCTTCTTGCAGTCTTCCGTCTGCTTGGCTGCCGGGATGGCAGAATCGCACCGGTCCTTGCCTTCGACGCGCTCCACGGCCGCGGTGCGTCCGTCCGAAGGACGCGACAGCGGCGGCGGCGGCTGGACCGTGCGCGCGACCGAGGAAAGCTGGTTCGATTCCGGTCGCCATGCGCGCGCGCTCGTCAGCTGAGTCTGGGCGGTTGAATCGTCGCTGCTGCTGGAAATCTGCTGCGGCGCCTCGGTGATGAGTGCGGGAGTGCCTTCTTCGGCTGCTACCGAATTCGACTGGTTCGACACCTGCGGGATGTCCGATGCGGGCTGCGCGACCGCGGCACCCGCCAGCAGCGCTGCCAAAGCC
>DATCJM010000118.1:0-3584 GCA_036562805.1 Sphingomicrobium sp. | reverse complement strand
GCTTTCGATCGTCCAGATGCCCGCCGGCGTTCCTGTCGGAACCCTCGCGATCGGCAAGGCGGGCGCAATCAACGCGGCCCTGCTCGCGGCGGCAATGCTGGGAAGCGTCGACGAGGCGCTCGCCGCGCGGCTCGATTCCTGGCGCGCGAAGCAGACGGATTCGGTGGCCGAAGCGCCCGAATGACGATCCCGCCAGGTAGTGTGATCGGCATAATCGGCGGCGGCCAGCTTGGCCGCATGCTTGCCGTTGCGGCCGCCCAGCTCGGTTACAAGTGCCACATCCTCGATCCCGTGCCCGACGGTCCGGCCGCGCAAGTTTCGGCGGAGTTCATGCGCGCCGACTACGACGATGTCGATGCGCTGCGCGCCTTTGGCGAAAGCGTCGACGTCGCCACCTACGAGTTCGAGAACCTGCCCGTGGGCCCCCTCGAAGTGCTCGGCGACAAGCTGCGGCCCTCGACCCGCTCGCTCGCCATCGCCCAGGATCGGGCGAACGAAAAAGCCTTCATCGAGCGGTGTGGCGCGCGCGTCGCTCCATGGCGTGAAATTTCGAGCCTTGCCGACGTGACCGCGTCGGTGCTCAAGGTGGGCCTTCCGCTCGTCCTCAAGACGCGCCGCTACGGTTATGACGGCAAGGGCCAGTCGTGGGTCCGTTCGCGCCGCGACGAGGAAGCGGCGTGGAAAGCGATCGGCGAGGAGCCGGCGGTCGCCGAGGCGGGAATCGACTTCCTCGCGGAATTTTCGGTCATCGTCGCGCGCTGGGCCGATGGCCGCCATAGTCTCTGGCATTCACCCCAGAACGAGCATGGCGAAGGCATATTGCGCCGTTCGACCGTGCCATGCACGGACGTCGTCGCCGCCCAGGTTGCCGAAGCTCGCGAAGCCGCGGTCGGCATTGCCGAAGCGCTCGGCCATATTGGCGTGCTCACGGTCGAATTCTTCGCCAGTCGCGACGGTCCGCTCGTCAACGAGATCGCGCCGCGCGTGCACAATAGCGGGCACTGGACGATCGAGGGCGCGGTTACTTCGCAGTTCGAGCAGCACATCCGCGCCATCTGCGATCTGCCGCCCGGCCCCACGGACCTCGTCGGCAAGCGCGCGGTGATGGACAATCTCATTGGCGACGATCTCGATCGCTGGCCCGAGCTCGTCGCCGAGCCTGGCGCCCACGTACACATCTACGGCAAGGGCGAAGCACGCCCCGGCCGCAAGATGGGCCACGTGACCAGGGTCGGGCTTTAGGGCGCCTCGACCACCTCGATCGGCATTCCGAGCTTCTCGAGCTGCGGGCGCACCTTCGCCGCATCGCCGACCACCACCCAGGTGAATGCCTTCGGATCGAGCGCCGAACGCATCGCCTGGTCGAGCCCCGCCGTCGTCAGCTTGCGATATTCCGGCGCGAGCGTCTCGTAATAATTGTCCGGCCGGTCGAGCATGTCCATGTCCATCATCGCGCCAAGCACCGCACCGGATGTCTCGAACTCGCCGGGCAGCCGGTTGATGTCATTTTCGACCGTGCGCTGAAGCTCATCGGTCGTGACGCCCTTGGTGGTCAGGAATTCGTTCAGCTGCTGGTTGAGCTCGGCGAGCGAATCGCCGGTCCGGTCCGCCTGAACCGGCGCCGAGATGACGTAAGGCACCGCGTGGAGCATCACATTCTCGTCGCCGCTGACGCCGTACGACCAGCCCTTGTCCTCGCGCAGGTCCATGTTGAGCCGCGAGAGGAAGGTGCCGCCGAGCACGTCGTTCGCCGTGTCGAACGGAATGATGTCCGCCCGCGGGTCGATCGGCAGCAGCTGCGCGCCGACGATGCTCGACTGCGGCGAGCCGGGGCGATTGACGAGCAGGATTTTCGGCGAGGTCGGCCTCGGCAGTGCCGCGGGGAAGCTCTTCATGCCCCTGGCAGCGTCCGGCGCCGTCCAATGCCCGAACCGCGCCTCGAGCAGCGGCTGAACCTCCGACAGCGGTCGATCCGAGACGACATACATGCGGACGTTGTCCGGCCGCAGCCAATGCTGCTCGAAGCCGATCAGGTCGGCACGGCCGAACTTCGCGATCGCCGCCGGATCGCCGCCGCTCGGGCCGCCATAGGGATGGCTCGGCCCGTAGATCACGCCCGGCAGCACCCGCTGCGCAACCCGCGTCGGGTCCTTCTGCATCTGCGCGATCGCGGTCAGCTTCTGCGACCGGATTCGGTCGATGTCGCCGGGGCGAAAGGCTGCGTCCTTCACCGTCTCCGACATGAGGTCGAGCGACGGCGCGAGGTTCGGGGATAGCGCATTGAGCGTGACGTACGATCGATCCGCGCCATTGCCGGTGCTGACATCGGCGCCGAGCCGCTCCTCCGCTTCGGCGAACTGCTGCGAACTCAAGTTCGACGTGCCTTCGTCGAGCAGGTCCATGGTCATCGAGGCGAGGCCGCGCGCCTGCGGGCTATCCGTCGCCGACCCCGCGTCAAACGCCATCGCCACCTGGGTCACCGGGACCGACGAGCGCTGCACGAACTCGAGCGGAATGCCGTTCGAAAGCTTGGTGTGGACGATCGGCGGGAACTCGAGCGCCGCAAGCTGGCCGACCGGCGGCAGCGGACGGTCGCCCTTGACGGCGCCTTCGCTCTTGTCGGTGCCGGCCTTCGGCGGCGTCACCGCCTTCGCTTCCTGGTAGGCCGGGCGCTCGCCGGGCGACAACGTGATGGTCAGCGCCGGCCGCGTCAGCCAGCGCCGCATCGCCGCGCGAACCGCCGCGGGCGTGATCGAGGCATAAGCCGCCAGGGTCTTCTTGTAGAAGTCGCTATCGTGCGCGAACGTCTGCCCTTCGGCGAGTGAAACAGCCTTGCCGCCGAAGCCGCCGACCTGCTCGAGCCCGCGGATTCGGCTGGAAACTTCGCTCATGACCGCCCGGTGCACTTCGTCCGCAGTCGGTCCCTTGGCGATATAATCGGCCATGACCTGGTCGAGCCGCTTCGACACCACGGCAGGATCGATGCCCGGCTTCACATACGCGCTGACCGAGAAGATGCCGGCGCGCTGCAGCGGGATCATGTTCGCGCTGACCGCAACCGCCAGCTTCTCGTCGCGGACCATGATCTTGTCGAGGCGCGAGCTGTTGAGCCCGCCGAGCACCGATCCGCCGACGTCGAGCGCCGCGAGCTGCTTGTCGAGCACGCCGGGCACCGCCCAGTAACGCTGGATGATCGTCGTCGCGACATGGTCCTTCATGTCGATCGACTTGGGCGCGGGAAGTGTCGGCACGTTCGCCATCGCCGGGTGGTTGACCGGCCCCGCCGGGATCGGGCCGAAATATTTCTCCGCCAGTTCCTTCACTTCGGCCGGCTTCACGTCGCCGGCGACCACCAGCACCGCATTGTTCGGGCCGTACTTGTCGCGGAACCATTGCTTGACGTCGGCGAGGCTCGCGGCGTCGAGGTCGGTCATCGAGCCGATTACGGTGTGATGATAAGGATGGCCCTCGGGGAACAAGGTGCCGAACAGCTGGTACTGGACCAGGCCGCCCGGCCGGCTGTCGTCCTGCCGCTTTTCGTTCTGAACAACCGAGCGCTGGTTATCGAGCACGGCCTGGGTGAC
>DATCJM010000299.1:0-9323 GCA_036562805.1 Sphingomicrobium sp. | reverse complement strand
GACGAGCTCGCTCGCCGACGCCGAATCGCAGGCGATGTGGCCGGGAAAGGCGTTCACGTCCTCGACACGCTGAACCTGCCGGGTCTGCGCCGCCACGCCGCATACGCCTTCGCCCAACTTGATGCGGATGCACGCGGGCCGCCCCTGGAATGGCCCGAGGATCAGCTCGCCGCCAACGTTGCGATAGAAGCCCGCCCAGTTGAGATCGGGAAGCGTTTCCCAGATCAGTGCTGCGGCATTGGCCATGTTCGCGATTCCGTCCGTCTCACCGGATACGAGGCCCTGGAGCGCGCTCGCGAGATCGCGATACATCGTCGCGGTATCGGCAGCCGCAATCTTGAAATCGTACATCAGTCGAACGTCACCTTTCCGCGCGTCTGCTTGACCGCGCTGCGCTGTCTTTTCTTCTCCACGCGCTGCGCCTTGGCAGCCCGGCTCGGCCTTGTCTTCTTGCGCTTCGCCTGGACGATATGGGCGGCGGCGATCATTTCCGCCAGCCGACGGCGCGCGTCGGCGCGGTTCGCTTCCTGCGTCCGGAAACGGCGCGCGGTGATCAGCAGCTCGCCCGCACCCGTGACTCGGCTTCCCGCGATCTGCTTCAGGCGATCGTAGGCATCGGGATGGAGGCCGAGCCGGAACAGGTCGACGCGGAGCTGCACGGCGGTCGCGACCTTGTTGACGTTCTGCCCGCCGGGTCCGGTCGCCGCGAGGAACGTCTCGCTGAGCGCATCCTCGGGAATTTCGACGTCCTCAGGCCGCATTCTCTGTCCTGAGCTTATCGAAGGGGCGCCACTCGCCGAAATAGTCGGGCAACGGTGCCGTTACGTCGATCGCATCCTTCCCTTCGCGCCGTACGACCAGTCGCGACGCATGCAGAAGCATCGGCCCGCCGGGGATGCCATAGACCCGATCTCCGACGATTCCCCGCCCGAACGCCTCACGCGCGTGCGCGCGGATTTGGTGCGTGCGGCCGGTCAGGGGCTGAAACTCGACCAATGTGGACCCGTCGCGAACCACAAGCCGGCGCCAGCGCGTTAGTGCCTCGGAGCCATGCGGATCGGAAATCATCTTCCAGCCGGCCTCGGCTGTCGAATGCTTGACGAGCGGGAGGTCGATCGTGCCGCCCTCTTCGCCGGTCTCGGCGGCGACGACCGCAAGATAGTATTTCTGAACAGTGCGGCTTTCGAACGCCTGCTGAAACACAACCCGCGCCTTCGGGCTGCGCGCAAAGAGCAGGCAGCCGCTGGTGTCCATGTCGAGCCGGTGCATCGGCGTCGGCGGGCGCTTGAACCCGCATTTGAGCTCGTCGAGCCTGGACATGACCGAATCCCCGCCCCGCCGCGGCGTATCGACCGGAAGCCCGGCCGGCTTGTCGATGACGATCGCCTCGCCGTCGATGAAAAGGATGCGTTCGGAGAGGTCCATGGAGAGCACGTGCCAGCCGCCTCCCGTCCCCGCAAGGGAGGGGAGCCTGTGAGTACTTTTGTGACTCCTTTGCAACAAGGCAAGGAATCCAGCGAGTTAGGAAATATTAACCTTTTCCCTTCAGACCTCGAATGGTTAATGGATGCTTCAAGGCCATTAAGGGCGCTTAACGCAATCGCGTTCGCCCGGGGGCCGCGGAGGGGGAACCGCACATGCGCGTACTGCTGATCGAAGACGAGCCGACAACCGCCAAGAGCATCGAGCTGATGCTCGGCACCGAAGGCTTCAACGTCTATACGACGGACCTCGGCGAAGAGGGCCTCGATCTCGCCAAGCTGTACGATTACGACATCATTCTCCTCGATCTGAACCTGCCCGACATGCACGGTTACGATGTGCTGAAGAAGGTCCGCACCGCGAAAGTTTCGACGCCCGTGCTGATCCTGTCGGGCATCGGCGAAATGGATTCCAAGGTCCGCGCGCTCGGCTTCGGTGCCGACGATTACGTGACCAAGCCTTTCCACCGCGACGAGCTGGTCGCGCGAATTCACGCCATCGTGCGCCGCTCCAAGGGCCATTCGCAGTCGGTCATCCGCACCGGCAAGCTGGCCGTGAACCTCGACGCCAAGACGGTCGAGGTCGACGGTGCCCGCGTGCACCTGACCGGCAAGGAATATGCGATGCTGGAGCTGCTTTCGCTCCGCAAGGGCACGACTCTGACGAAGGAAATGTTCCTCAATCATCTCTACGGCGGCATGGACGAGCCGGAGCTCAAGATCATCGACGTCTTCATCTGCAAGCTGCGCAAGAAGCTGAGCCTTGCTTGCGGCGGCGCCAATTATATCGAGACGGTGTGGGGCCGCGGCTACGTGCTGCGCGATTCCGAAGAAGTCACCGAGACTGAGCCGCAAGCGGCCGTCGCCTGAGAATTCCAGCTGGGGATGGGTAGAGGCGGTGCGCTTCGGCGCGCCGCCTTTTTCATTGGTGGTCAGGACCGGCCCGCAGGGGACGAGCCGGCCCTGACGCCGCACGGACTTTCCGTCCGCATCGATCTTCGAGGAGTCGCCGGAGCGCGCGAGCTTGGGGGCTCCGACAAGGAATTGCGCGCGCGCTCACGACGACATTCGTAGGTGTCGCGGGAAACACGCTTGGTTCAATGAGCAGCGGCTAATTCAATCGGTCAGAGAATGAAGCTCGCCCCGACGACCACAGCGCTTCGGCTGTGCGGGCGCTTGCCATAAAAGTCGCGCCCCGGGGAACCGTCGCTCCAGGCGGCGTGCAGCGCCAGCCGGCCCAATTCCCTCGTCGCGCCAATGCTCCAGTCGACATTGGTGCGCGAGCTGGATTGCGAAGGCGTCCGAAGCGGCACCAGGATGCCGGCGTGCCCGTTCACCGTCCACTTGCTTGCCGGACTGATTTGGCCGTTGAGCTCGCCGTAAGCCGTCCATCGTCCGGCGTCGAAGTAATGCGGAGAGAAGGACAGCCGCGACGACAACCGTCGCCAGCCGAGCCCCGCGTAAATCTCGGTGTAGGAATTGCCGCGCTGGCTACGCGAATAATGCGAATAATTGGAATGGGTAACGCCGAGGTCCAACGTCGTCCCTGACGCCAGTTCCTTCGCATAGCCGGCATCGACCTGGACGGCGAGCGGCGTCGGATATTCGCCGTGGCGCAGGAATGCGCTCGCAGCGCCCCCGGCGTAAAATCCCGATGCGTCGTCATAGGCGAAATCGAGATTGCCGACCGGCTCTCCTTCGCTCAGCGAATAGCCGCGGAAGCGGGCATCGCTGAATATCGACGCCGTCAATCCGATCTCAGCACAGGCCGATTCCGATGCGAAGGAACCGAGCGCACAAAAGAGCAGAAGGCGAACGACCCTAATGCGCGAAGCGTGCGCCCGCCGTCCGTCCGCCTCCGCACGTGCAGTCACAGCCGGTCGCCGCCCGCTCGAGCGTCGCGCAGGCGTCGATGTCCCCACCGACCCGGCGGTCGGAAACGAGAGTCAGCGTTCCGGCGTGCCGCCGCTGCCGGACCAGCGCTGCAAGCCCGCTGACATGCGCCGCCGAAAAGGAGCTCCCATTGACGAGAAACCATCGTCCCCCCGGCTGCGTGGTCGGCACATCGCGTCCCGGGGCAATGTAGACTTGGGCGGGAGTGCCTGCAAAGGACTGGTCGGCGACGGCGATCACGCCATTGACCGAAGCGGGAAAGCCGCCGCCGGGCTTCGTCCGGTCATATGCGCCGACGACGACGGAGCCGTGAGACAGCGCAGCGTCGACAAGCAACCGAAGGAGCCGATCGTCGGGACCGCTGAGGCTCAGGTTGATGACGTCGGCTTTTGCATCGACGGCGAAGTAAATGGCTTTCGCAAGGCTGAGACCATCGCAGACAGTCGCCGCGCCCGCGCCGCCCTTCTGCCAGCAAGCGCGCAGCCCCATCAAGCGCGCGCCCGGCGCGACGCCGGAAATTCCAATGCCATTGTCGCTTTTCGCCGCGATCACGCCCGCGACGCCGGTCCCGTGGTTCTCGGCGACCTCGGTCTGGCCGACGACGAAATTCTTGTTGACGATCACCTGGCCGGCGAGATCGGGATGGTTCGCCTGGATCCCGCTGTCGATCACCGCGACCTTGATGCCGCGCCCCGTCGCAATCCGGTGGAGGTCGGCCAGCCGCCATTGGCGCGCTGCCGGCTGCGCCGGGAAAAGCGGATCGTTGGGAGAAGCCGTCCCGCCCTGCGCCTGGTAAAGCTGGACCGGTTCGGCCCAGGCGACCTTCGCATCGTGCGACAATTCGTCTGACGCAGCAGCGGTCGACCGCTCGTCAGGCACGGCCATGATGAAGCAATCGACGCCGATCATCGGCATCGGCCAACCGTCCAGAAATTGAAGGCGGTGATCACGCGCGATCAGGCGCGCAAGCCGCTCGCGCTCGCTTCGGGCGAGATCGTTACCATAAGCGCCCGCGCCATAGCCGCCGTTCGGCTGGAAATGGTCCGCCGGATGCCGAACCATGACGAGGATCTGGCGTTCCGGCGGCACGGCCGGAGACCCCTGCGCGAATGCAGTCGCTGAAAAGAGCGCCATGCACAGCGCCAAAAGCCACCTCACGACGTCGCTCCGTCGATCGGTTGCGCCATCACGACGCGGCGGTCGGCCTGCAGCCTGGCGAGCACCGCGGCCCGCGAGTTCGGTGCGACCCGCAACAGGTACGCATCCGTCGGCGTCGGGCCGCCAACCAGCCTTGCGCCATTGGTATCGAGGAGCGACCGGAGCTGGGTCTCCGTCGTCTCCCCGCGGAACATCACGATCACGTTGGCCGACTGAGGCGGCGGCGCCGAGCCGAGCGCGCGATAGGAGGGCTGGCTCAGTGAGAACAGGAGCGTGCCGGCAATCGCGAGGAACGCCAGCTGGGCTGCCGCGACCGCTGCGACAGCGGGACGGCTGAAGGTGTGGAGGATCGTTGGCCAGAAGCGAGGCCGCCGCACAGCGCGCTGATCATGAAGGCGCCGTTTCAACCGCTCCCAGCCCTCGTCCGCCTCAGGCGACGATGCGGCGAATTCGTCGGCCATGCGGTGCTCGAAAGCCAGTTGCCGACGGCAGTGAGCGCAGCTCGCAAGATGCCTCTCGACAATCTCCTGCTCCTCCGCACGGAGCTGGCCGGTCGCGTACCACGGAAGGAGCTCTTCGGCCTCCTGATGAGGGTTCGCGTCGATGTTTACCCGTTCCGGCATCGCGAACCCTAGAGCCAATCCGAAAGCGTGCCGGAGAATGCCTCCTTGAGGCGGCGCCGGGCGTGGAACATGCGGGTCTTCACCGTATCGACGGGGCAGCCGACGATTTCGGCAATCTCGCGGTATCCGAGGCCATGGAAATAAGTGAGGTCGACGACGGCGCGGTGCTCGGCCGAAAGGCGGCTCATCGCGCGCATCAGCGCCGCGCGAACGCGGCTCTGCTCGAGGTCGGCATCCGGTGCCGGGCCGTCGCTGATTCGCATGTCGCGTTCACTGTCTTCGATCGGGTCGGGCCAGCGGGCGCGCGCCTTCAGCGCCTTGCGATAGGCAATGGCGAACATCCAGGTCGACAATTTGCTTGTCCCCCGGAAGCTTCCAGCAGTCTGCCAGACCACCATCATCGTATCGTCGAGCACCTCTTCAACCAGTTGCGGACGCTTCAGCAGGTTGATCAGGAATCGTGACAGCCGCGGCTGGTAGATCCTGTACAACCTCTCGAACGCGTCGACGTCGCGCGCCTTCACCCGCTCAAGAAGCTCCAGTTCGTCGAGCCCCCCTGAGCGCGCGGCATTGGTCCGGGGGCGGATCGCCGTCCCTGAGACATTCACTTTCGGACCCTCCCGCATCGATTGGGTGGCCTCCTGCCGGGCAAAGGTTCACTCGCCGCGCATCATATCACGAAACGGCGCCGAGAATTTGAACCAGAGACTTCGGCCAGGCGAGACCTGAACCGATGCTTGCAAAAGGCAGCAGCGCACGCGACACCTGATGCGAATTCGGGGGGAATCATCATGCGGCTAAGGCTCGGACTTTGTGCCATTCTTTTGTCCAGCGCGGCGCCCGCGCTCGCCGATACGCCGCTGCTGCTCCAGCACCCGAGCCTGTCCGCCACCGAGATCGCGTTCGATTATGGAGGCGAGATTTGGGCCGTCGGACGCAATGGCGGCCGGGCCATGCGGCTCATCACCGGCGAAGGCCAGCTCAGCAGCCCCATCTTCTCGCCCGATGGAAGCCAGATCGCTTTCACTGGAAAGTATGACGGCAACACGGATGTCTACGTCGTGCCGGCGGCAGGAGGCGAGCCGCGGAGGCTGACCTGGCATCCGGGCGAGGATGTCGCGCTCGCATGGACGCCGGACGGCCGGTCGATCCTGTTCCGCGGCCAGCAGGCGAGCGTGCGCGATCTCGACCAGCTGTTCGTCGTGGATGCGACGGGCGGACCGCCGCGCCGCGTTCCCCTGCCTTCGGGCGAGTCCGGCAGCTTCTCGCCCGACGGCGCGCGGCTGGCTTATGCGCCGAACCCGCAATGGCAGCCGGCGTGGAAGAATTATCGCGGCGGCCAGACCGCGAAGATTTGGATTGCCGATCTCGCGACCTCGCATGTGACGGCTGTGCCACGTCCGAACAGCAATGACCGCGACCCGATGTGGGTCGGCAACAGGCTCTATTTCCTGTCCGATCGCGACGGGCCGATCACGCTTTATTCCTACGATGTCGGGTCGGGTGCCATCCAGCGCCTCGTCGACAATTCGCAAGGCTTCGACATGAAGTCGGCGTCCGCCGGCCCGGGCGGAATCGTCATCGACCATTTCGGCAAGTTGCAGCTGTTCGACACCGGGTCGGGCCAGGTGCGCGACATTCCGGTCACGATCGACGCGGACCTGCCCCAGCTTCGGCCCCATTTCGAAGCGCTCAAGCCCGACACGATCCTGCATGCGGCGATCACGCCGTCCGGCAAGCGCGTGCTGTTCGAGACTCGCGGCGAGATCCTTTCCGCGCCGGCCGACAAGGGTGAAATCCGCAACCTCACCCAGTCTCCCGCCGCCGCCGACCGCGATCCCGCCGCGTCGCCGGACGGCAATTGGGTCGCGAGCTTTTCCGACTCTTCCGGCGAGTATGCCTTGACGATCCGCCCGGCGTCCGGCGTCGGCGCAGTGCGCACGATCCCGCTCGGCCAGCCGGGCTCCTTTTTCTACGAGCCGCGCTGGTCGCCGGACAGCCACAAGATCGTGTTCCACGACAAGCGCCTGAACCTGTGGATGGTCGACCTGGCCGGCACCGCGAAACCGGTTCGGATCGATACCGACCGTTACGATTCTCCGCAGTTCAAGCTCGACCCCGCCTGGTCCCCGGACAGCCGCTGGATCGTCTATACCAAGCAACTGCCCAATCACCTGCATGCTGCATCGGTTTACTCCGTGCCCTACGGCCGTTCGGTCCAGATCACCGACGGGACTAGCGACGTGGCTTCGCCACGCTTCGACCGCAGCGGCAAATATCTATATTTCACAGCCAGCACGGACCGCGGCCCCGGCGCCGGTTGGCTCGACATGTCGAGCTTGGGACGGCCGCAATCGAGCGCGGCCTATGTGATGGTGCTGCGCAAAGGCGTGCCCTCGCCTGTCCTTCCCGAAAGCGACGAGGAGAATGCGGCGCCGGACCAGAGCAGCGGACCGCTCGCGGACAACAGCGACAAGGATTCGGACAAGGCCAAAAACGACTCCGGCAAGGGCGCGAAAGCCGATGCCGGTCCGCCGGCGCCCCCCGCGCCGGTGGCAATCGATTTCGACGGCCTCGAACAACGCATCCTCGCGCTGCCGATCCCGCGCGCCAACCTCGTCGACCTCGAAACGGGCAAGGACGGCGTCGTCTACACGCTAGTTGCGCCGACCGCGGTCAGCGACGAAGACCCGCTCGAATCCCAGGGAAATGGCCCACCCGAGACGCTGTATCGCTTCAGTTTCAAGGACCGAAAGAACACCAAGCTGTCCGACGACGTCCAGGACGGCAGCTTCGCCGTGTCGGCCGACGGCACGAAGATGCTTCTGCAGCGCAAGGACGACTGGATCGTCGCCGACGCTGACGGGCCGCTCAAGGACGACGTGAAGCCCCTGCGGCTCGATGCGATGAGCGTGTGGGTCGATCCCAAGGCCCAGTGGACGCAAATGTACAACGAAGTCTGGCGAATCGAGCGCGACTTCTTCTACGATCCGAAGTTTCACGGGCTCGACATCAACCGCGCCGAGCGAGTCTACGCGCAGTTCGTCCCGGGGATCGCGGCGCGGCAGGACCTCAACGCGCTCTTCGAGGAAATGACCGGCCACCTCCAGGTCGGCCATACCTTCATCCGCGGCGGCGACTTGCCGGACCAGCCCCACGCACAGGTCGGACTGCTTGGCGCCGACTTCATCGTGTCGAACGGCCGCTGGCAGATCGCCAAGGTGCTGCAGGGCGAGAACTGGAATCCCAAGCTCGTCTCACCGCTCAGCCAGCCCGGTGTCGACGTCCACGCCGGCGAATATCTCTTCGCCGTCAACGGTCAGGCGGTCACTGCCGATGCGCCGATCTACAAGTTCCTCGACGGCACCGCGGGCAAGCATACGGTCCTCACGGTTGGTCCGACGGCGGATGGCCGCGGCGTCCGCAACGTCACCGTCGTCCCCGTTCGCAACGAATCCGAGCTGCGCCTGCGCGACTGGATGGAATCCAACCGCAGGCTGGTGGACCGGTTGTCCGGCGGGCGTGTGGCTTATGTCTATTTGCCCGATACGGCCGAAGGCGGGTTCGCGAACTTCAACCGTTATTATTATTCGCAGGTCGGAAAGCAGGCCGCGGTCATCGACGAGCGCTTCAACCACGGTGGCGACATTGCCGATTATATCGTGACCGAGCTGACCCGCACGCCGCAGATGGTGAACGAGACCCGCGAAGGGCAGCCGGTTACCGAGCCGGCCGCCGCGATCTTCGGTCCCAAGGTGATGGTGATCAACGAGATGTCAGGCTCGGGCGGCGACGCATTGCCGTGGCTGTTCAAGAAGAACCATGTCGGCCCGCTCGTCGGCGAGCGCACCTGGGGCGGTTTGGTCGGCATCGGCGGCTATCCTCAATTGATCGACGGAGGCTCCGTCACCGCGCCGCGCTGGGCGATCTACGGAACGCATGGCGAATGGGAGGTCGAGGACATCGGAATCCCGCCCGATATCGAAGTGGCGCAGGACCCCGAATTGATCCGGCAAGGCCATGATCCGCAGCTGGAAGCGGCTGTTGCGGAAGCCCTCGCGCTGCTGACGAAAAATCCCGTCCCGCAATTCCCGGCACCGGCCGCGCCGGACAAGCATCAGGTGCTGCCGCCGCAATGAGGGACTGGAGCGACGTCACTTCTTTGCGT
>DATCJM010000114.1:0-4820 GCA_036562805.1 Sphingomicrobium sp. | reverse complement strand
CAGCAACCGCTTCAACACAACGCAATGCTGCTCATCGAACTGGCGACGTAGGGAAGCTGGAGACCCGAAAACGACGGGCCCATTCCTCGTCAGTTCGATGATCGCGGACTGATCCTCTTGCGCCATGTCACCCCATGGTAGCGTCCAAGCCGCGAGATGGAAAAGTCAGATCAGGCCCATCGCCCGCATGCTGCTCCGGCCTGCGGCGCCGACGATGATATGATCGTGGACCGTAATCTTCATGTGCCGGCCAGCCTCGACGAGGTCACGAGTCAGGCGAATGTCCTGCTGGCTGGGAGACGGATCGCCGCTCGGGTGATTGTGCACGATGATTAGCGCTGTCGCTCCAACAGCGATCGCTCGGGCGATGACTTCGCGCACGTGGACCGATGCTTCGTCGACCGAGCCCTGCCATAGCGCTTCGTTGGCGATCAGCACATTCTTCGCGTTGAGGAACAGGATTCGCACTTCCTCGGTGCGGCGATGTGCCATTTGAGCGTGGAGATAATCGCCAAGCGCTTCCCAGCTCGACAGGACCGGTTGTCCCTGGACCCGGCTTTCGAGAAGGCGGAGCGCTGTCGCTTCGGCGATCTTGAGCGCCGCGACCGTCGCATCCTTGAGGCCTTCGCGCCTTAGCGCGTCGGCACTTGCCGACAGGAGAGGGCCGATTCCGCCGAAATCATGGATCAGCCGTTTCGCGAGCGGCTTCGTGTCGACCCGCGGGATCGTCAGCGCGAGCAGATATTCGATAAGCTCGTAATCGTGGAAGCCGGCCGGTCCGGCATCGAGCAGGCGTTTGCGCAGCCGCGCGCGATGCCCGGTGGACTCGTTCTCCCGCTCCACGCTGACGTGCTCGTTCATGCCGCTCCCTGCTGGCGGTGATCCGAGCAGTTGCCTCTAGACCACAGGAGGAGCGCTTAAGGAAGTGGTCATGCCGCCTCTGGAACGGTGATGCGCGGCGAGGGTTAGAAGCCAGCAATGGACCAGCGGACGCGAGACGAGGGGCTCGACGGGGCGGATCGCGAGCGCGTGATTGTCGTCCGGCGTCCGCTGTGGGCGCGCGTCGCCATGTACATAGCCCTCGGCCTTCTGGCGCTGCTGGTGCTCGCGTTGATCGCAGTCTGGATCGAGCGCCGCCCCATCGCCACCCACTTCATCGCGCGTGAGCTCGAACGCCGCGGGGTTCAGGGCAGCTACCATCTCGACCGGGTCGGTTTCCGCACTCAGCAGGTCAGCAACCTTGTCATCGGGGACCCAAAGCATCCCGACCTGACCGCGCGCTACGCCCAGATCCAGACGCGACTCAAGCTCGACGGCAGTTTCGAAGTCTATCGGATCGTCGCACGCGGCGTTCGGCTGCGCGGCCGTCTCGTCCACGGCCGAGTCAGCTGGGGCCAGATCGACAAGTTGATGCCGCCGCCGAGCAACAAGCCGTTTGCATTGCCCAACTTTGCTGTCGACATCGCCGACAGCAGCATTGCGCTTGCGACGCCGTTTGGGCGCGTCGGAATCTCCGTCCAAGGCGATGGCAAGCTCAGCGGCGGCTTCAAGGGCCGAATCGCTGTCGCCAGCCCGCAACTCACCCCGGGCCGCTGCACGGCCGTCGGGCTTCACACAAATCTCGCCGTTGCCGTCGTCGCGCGCCATCCGCACGTCGAAGGGCCGGTTGGGCTGAACAGCTTCGTCTGCCCGACGAGCCGGTTCTTCGTCGTCGCTCCTAAATTCGACGCCAAGGCCAGCTTCAACGAATCCTTCAGCAACGTCGACGGAAGCGGGCGCATGGCGATCGGCACGCTCACCGCCGGAGCCAATGGCCTGGCTGCGTTCACCGGCGATTTGACCTACGCGGGATCGCTCGCTGAGGTCGCCGGGCGCGTGAATCTCGCCGCTCAGAAGGCGCGGCTCGGCACCATCTTTGCCGATGCGACCTTTGTCAAAGGCGCGTACCGGCTTGGCCTGAGACAAGGCACCTTCTCGCTGAATGGCGATTTCGATACCGACAGCGCGACACTCGCGCCGTCAATGTACGCCGGCGTAACCCAGCCGTTGGAAGCTGCCGGCGCTACGCCGTTAGGAGCGATCACCAGGGCAATGGCCGGTGCGATCACGCGCACTGCACGCCACTTCGATATCGATGGTGGAATCCGCGTCGTCAATTTTCCTGGCGGCGGAGCGGCCAGGGTGCAGAACGCGGTCATCAAGGGTCCCGCCGGTGCACATGCCAACATCTTCGGTGGCAGCGGCGTGACCTACTACTGGCCGACCAACGGGCTTCGCGTCGACACCACGATCGACATGGGCGGAGGCGGGCTTCCGTCGGGCCGAGTCGCACTCAGTCAGCCAAGGCCCGGAGCGCCGCTGAGCGGCGTTGCAAACCTGGCCCCGTACACCGCCGGCGGCGAGCGACTAGCACTCGCCCCGATTCGCTTCGGTCCAGGACCGGGTGGGTCGACCGCGGTCACGACGGTGGCGCTCCTCGACGGGCCATTCCCGAACGGGCGAGTGCGTGCGCTCCGTCTGCCGATCCAGGGTCACCTCGGCCCCGGCGGCGCCTTTGCGGTCGGTACCGGCTGCGCCGTCGTCAGCTTCCAATATCTCCAGATGAGCTCGCTCCAGCTCGGGCCAACGCGCCTTCCGCTGTGCCCGGTCGGGCCTGCGATCATCTACAAGCGCGACGGCGGTTCCGTCGTCGCCAGCGCGCGGCTCAATAATCCGGTCCTGAACGGCCGCCTCGGAAGTTCGCCGCTGCACCTGGCCGCGGCGAATGGTCAGATCAGCGGCAAGCAATTCTTCTTCAACACGCTGGCGCTGCGGCTCGGAAAGCCGACGTCGCCGGTCGTCTTCGATGCTGCCCGCCTCAACGGCAGCTTTGCGGGCTCGACCCTGCGCGGCAATTTCAGCGGCGGAAAGGGTACGATCGGACAGGTGCCGCTGCTGATCAGCGACGCGGCCGGGACCTGGCTCTACCGCAATAGCGACTTGAGCGTGAACGGCGCTCTCACAGTGTCGGACATCAATCCGGATCCGCGCTTCTATCCGCTGCGCAGCAACGACGTTCACCTGACGATTGCCGGCGATTACGTTCGTGCGACCGGGTCGCTCCACCAGCCGGATAGCGGGACGCTCGTGACCAACGTCAACATCCAGCACCAGCTATCTACCGGTTTGGGGCATGCGCTTCTCGACGTGCCAGGGATCACCTTCGGCCCGAACCTCCAACCCGAGCAGCTTACGCGACTCACCGAAGGCGTCGTCGCGCTGGTGAATGGCACTGTGAGCGGGCAGGGCCGCATCAACTGGGGCTCCGGTGGGGAAGTTACGTCGACGGGCGATTTCTCGACCGCGAACATGTCGCTTGCGGCGCCGTTCGGTCCGGTCGCCGGGCTTAGCACGACGATGCACTTCACTGACCTGCTGAAGCTCGAAACCGCGCCGCATCAGGTTGCGACCGTTCAGTCGATCAACCCCGGCATCGAGGTCACGAACGGCGTCATCACCTACCAGCTGCTGCCCAACAACCTGGTGAAGGTCGAGCGCGGCGAATGGCCGTTCATGGGCGGCAAGCTCATCCTTCACGAGACCGTGCTGAACTTTGGCAGCCCGAGCGCCAAGCGGCTGACGTTCGAGCTTCAGGGTTTCGACGCCAAGCAGTTTATCGACAGTCTCGGCTTCCAGGGTCTCGAGATCACCGGGACCTTCGATGGCGTCCTGCCGATGATCTTCGACGAAAGCGGTGGACGAATAGTCGGCGGAAGACTCGATTCGAGGCCCCCGGGAGGCGAATTCCACTATACGGGCACGAAGCCGGGCGGACTCGCCGCGGGCATCGCCTACGACCTCTTCACCGACATCCGCTACAAGTCGATGATCGTTCGTTTGAACGGCGACCTCGCCGGCGAGTTTGCGACGACGCTCACGATCGAAGGGCCGGCGCTCGGCCCGACGCACGGTTTCGTCGCGGGGCTGGTTCACAAGGTCTTTTCGCAGATCCCGCTGCGGCTGAATGTGAACATCAACGGGCCGTTCCGCGCGCTCATCCAGATGGCCAAAGGCTTCAAGGATCCGACCGAGGTGATCGCGCCGGTGATGCCCTTCCCGATCGATTCGCCGGCGCTCAAGGTCGACGTGATCAGCACCACGAAGAACGAGGAGCAGACGACCCAGCAGGCTCCGGAGCCGCAATCCGCCAAACCGTCCCCACCACCTGGAGGAAAGAAGTGACAAGACTCTCGACAAGAGCCGCAAAGCTCGCGCTCGGCGTTGCCGTCGCGGCGCCGCTGAACGGCTGCATCACGGTGAAAGCCCCGGACAAGCCGATCGACGTCAACCTCAACGTCAACATCAGCCAGCAGGTCGTGGTCCGGCTGGCGTCGGACGTCCAGCAGATGATCCAGCAGAACCCGCAGGCTTTCCCGCCTTCGCCGACGAAGCCGAAATGACGATGCGCTGGGCGCTCATTGCCGCCATTGGGCTCGCTGCAGCGCCGGTCGCCGCGCAGTCGCCGGGCATCAGCCAGGCGATCGCCGACGGACAGGTCGGCGAGCGCTACGACGGCTATATGGCCCTCGTCGGCCCCGCGTCAGCGCAGGTGGACCGCGAGGTGAAAGCCGTGAACCTGCGACGCCGCAACCTCTACATTCAGCTTTCGACGAAGCGGAACGTCTCGCCGGAGCTGGTCGGTATGGCGACTGGCTGCCAGCTTCTGTCGCAGCTTGCGGTCGGCGAAGCCTATATGCTGGGAGACCATGTATGGCGCCGCCATGCCGCCGGCGAGACCGTGCCGCTTCCCGATTACTGCCGCTGAGCTTCGAACGAGTTTC
>DATCJM010000140.1:0-1681 GCA_036562805.1 Sphingomicrobium sp. | reverse complement strand
GCAATGGCAATCATCTCTCGTTCCTCATCGATCAAAGGGTGAAGCGGATGCCGGCGCGGAAGAAGCGGCCGACCACGTCGTAGAATTGGCCGTTGGTGCTGCTTTCGTTGATCCCGCCGGCGGCTCCGGAAGGGATCATCGGCGGATCGACGTCGGTCAGATTGTTGACCACCGCGAACAACTCGGCGGAGCGCGTGCCGGTGGTGTGCACGCGAAGGGCAGCCGTCGCCGTCAGATAGACGAACGGCGGCACGTGATTGCCGTTGATGCTGTTCTTCTCGCCCGCTCCTTCGTGGAGCAGCGTGCTGAACACGCCGGCCCCGACGTATCGAGCCTGAAGACCGAGGCGGAGCGGACCCCGCGTGTAGTCGACGAATGCATCACCCGCCCATTTCGGGACCCCTCCCGTACGGTTGAAATTGCTTACCTGTCCGAGCCGATCCAACGTCCCGCCGGGCGTGGCCGACTGGAGCTCCAGCACCCGCGTCGCCAGGACCTGTGCCGTCAGCGATCCGCGGAGGAAGCGGCTGCGCGAATAATCGGCCTCGAAATCGATCCCGCGAGTCTTCGCCTGCGCGAGGTTCAGCCGGGTGTTGGTGATAAAGGCGATCGTCCCGTCCGGATTGAAGTTGATCGACTGGCAGAACAGCTGGTTGCCGGCGAAGCAGCCCTGCGCGAGTATCGGCGCTCCGAGCGTCGCAATCTCGTCGTTGATCTTGATATCGTAATAATCGACCGACGCGCTGAATCCGGGGATGAAACGCGGCCGAACCACTGCGCCCGCCGTCAGCGTGTCGGCTTTCTCGGGCTTGAGGTTCGGATTACCGGCTTCGATCTCGCGGATCTGCACGGACTGTCCGAGCACCGGGTCGAACACGTTCGTGTTCGAGCTCCCGCCATTCTCGAACAGCTCGGCGATATTCGGCGCACGAATGTCGCGCGAACGCGTCGCGCGCAAGCGGACGCCCGGGATGACATCCCAGATGCCGCCGAGCTTCCATGTGTAGACGGTGCCGCTGAGCGAATAATGGGTGCGCCTCGCGGCGGCGTTCAGACTCAGCGTCTTCGCAAGCGGCGCCTGCGCTTCGGCATAAGTCTCGAAGACCTTGATCACGCCATGCTCGGGAAGCTGGTTGCCGAGAATCCAGCCGCCGATCGAGCCGTTGGGGTTCACTCGCTGCGAGATCGTGTCTGACGTGCCGTCGGCGCTGTCGCGGCGATATTCGGCGCCGGCGGCGAAGGCGACCGGTCCGCCCCAAGTCGAAAAGGGCGTCCCCTTGATGTCGGCGGCAGCAATGCTCTGGCGCGTGACCAGCCTGAACCTCGCGGTTCCGTTGACGAACGAATTCGGCGTCAGCGATCCGTTGCCGAATACATCGACCGGAATGCAGCCATTGCGCGGGTTGGTCAGCGTTGACCGGCAGACCACATTCCCTGTCGCTGGATCGACAACCGCGTCCGCCGCCTGGAAGAACTCGTTCTGCTTGCGGTTGTTGGGCCCGAACGCGAGGTCGTAATTATTGCGGCCATATTGAACGTAGCCGTCGGCGGTCCAGCCGCCGAATTCCGCCGTTGCGCCAGCGACCGCTTCATAGGTCGTGTCCTGGCGATCGAGCCGGATCTTCCCAATGTCGTCGCTGACCCGCCCAATGGTGATCGTCTGCAGATTGTCGGCGATCAT
>DATCJM010000125.1:0-1854 GCA_036562805.1 Sphingomicrobium sp. | reverse complement strand
GATAATAATTGAGCCCGTCCGCCCAGGCGTCCATCAGGCGGCGCATCGCCGGCGGGCTCGCCGCATAATCGGCCTTGAGCTCGGACGGGCTGACGTAGAGACGCGCACGCAGATCCTGCCAGATCGCTTTCTCGCCTTCCGCCTCCGCAGTCAGGCCGAGGTTGGTCAAATAATTAGCCTCGATGCGCGGGAAGTCGTCCTCGGCCTGGGCATAGATCATTCCGAACACCGCGTCGGCATCGCTACGGCCATGGACATGGGCGATGCCCCAATCGTCGCGCGCGATCGTCACACGGCCGGCTTCGGCGCGCATTCGGGCGAGCTCGGGCGAGGGTGCAGCGGCGGTCAGGAGAAAGAGGAGAGCGGGGAGGGCGATGGTGCGCATGTGCAACGGCTAGGCTGCAGCTGCGGCGGGAGCAAGATTGACGCGAGGCAATCTGGCGCTAGCTCAAGCGAAGCGTAGGGGACCAGTGATGCCGAATGATCGAGCGCAAGAGAGCCGCGGCCTCGTCCGCGTGATCCTGTCGAGCCTGATCGGCACGACGATCGAATGGTATGATTTCTTCCTCTACGGCTCGGCCGCGGCGCTCGTTTTCAACAAGCTGTTCTTTCCGTCGTTCGATCCGTTGGTCGGGACCCTTCTGGCTTTCGCGACCTACGCGGTGGGCTTCGTCGCGCGGCCGCTCGGCGGGATCGTGTTCGGCCATTTCGGCGACCGCATCGGACGCAAGAAGTTGCTGATGTGGAGCCTCATCGCGATGGGGCTTGCGACGGTCCTGATCGGGCTCCTCCCGAGCTACGGAAACGTCGGAGTCTGGGCGCCGATCGGGCTGATCGTTCTGCGCGTCGTTCAGGGCTTTGCCGTCGGCGGACAATGGGGCGGGGCAGTGCTCATGGCCGCCGAGCATGGCGACGCAAAGCGCCGCGGCTATTGGGCGAGCTGGCCGCAAGCCGGCGTTCCAATGGGGAGCCTGCTCTCCGCGGGCATCCTCGCCCTGATGGCGGGCATGCAGAGCGAAGCGGATTTCCTCGCCTGGGGCTGGCGCGTTCCGTTCCTGCTTTCCGCGGTGCTGGTCGTGACCGGCTGGTACATCCGCAACCGAGTCGCCGAGAGCCCGATGTTCGAGGTCGAGATCGAAGCCGCCGAAGCGCCGCCGAGCGCGCCGGTCATGGAAGTGTTTCGCGAACGCCGCCGCGGCGTTCTCATCGGCGCCGGCCTCAGGGTTGGCGAGAATATCGTCTATTATGTGCTGACGGTCTTTTCGCTGACGTTTCTGGTCGACGTCGCGGCGCAGAGCCGAAGCCTCGCGCTCGACGCGCTACTGATCGGCGCTGCGATCCAGTTCATCTCCATTCCACTGCTCGCGATCCTGTCCGACCGGATCGGACGGCGGCCGGTCTACGCGTTCGGCGCATTCGGTTCGGCGATCTTCATCTTCCTGTTCTTCCCGATGCTGGCGAGCGGGAACGACGGCCAGATCATTCTTGCCATCGTCATCGGTCTCGTCCTCCACGCGTCGATGTATGCGCCGCAGGCGGCGTTCATCACCGAGCTGTTCCCGACGCGCATCCGCTATTCGGGAGTCTCGATCGCCTACCAGCTCACCGCCATCTTCGCCGGCTCGCTGGCGCCGATCATCGCCCTGTGGCTGTACAAGGACCTGCATTCGTCGGTGCCCGTGTCGATCTATGTCGCGGTCGCCTGCGGCATCAGCGGCATCAGCGCGCTTCTCGCCCGCGAGACCCGGGGCGTGGAGCTCAGCGAGATTCGATAGCAGCGGTACATCGCAACCCAGCCTTTGTGTTTAACAGAAATCAGGAAATAATCAGCTTTCCGCCATCGAATTCATGTTG
>DATCJM010000086.1:0-7387 GCA_036562805.1 Sphingomicrobium sp. | reverse complement strand
GCAATTACTTGCCCACGAAGCGCGGTCGCGGGCTCGACTGGACGCTCGGCGCGGACGCCGTGAAGCTCGGTCAGCAGAGCGGCTATGATTATGCGCTTTTCCTCCATGCCGAGGACCAGGTTGCCTCGACGGGACGCATCGCACTCGGCGTGCTTGGCCTCGCAGGCTGCGTGGTCGGCTTCTGCGCGCCGAACGTCGGGGGCGCCGAGCAACTCGATTATGCATCGCTCGTCGATCTCAAGACCGGCCAGGTGGTCTGGTTCAACGTCGTCGATGCAGCGAGCCAGGTGCCCGGCATCAAGTTCGGCGACTTGAGAACCCCTCAGGGTGCGGCACAGATGGTCGAGCGTCTTCTCGGCCGAATGAGGCCGGGCCAGGATGTCCGCCGGGCCGAGGCCGCTCGCTGATGTGCAGGCGCTGCCTCGAGATTACCCGCCGCTCGCTGCTGATCGGTGGCGGCGCTGCCGCGGCCGCGCTGCATACCGGCGTCGCAAGCGCACGTGTCCGCCCTGAGGACATGGTCCCGCTCATCGGGCCCGGGTTCAAGCCGACCGATACCGACGAGCAGGGCCTGTGGCACGACATGGCGCGGGTCGAGGAGGAGATCGCGGATTCGAACCTGCTGATCCAGGACCCGAAAATCACCGGCTATCTGCGCGACTTGATCGGCACCGTCGGCGGGCCCGCCGCCAAGGATTTCCGCATCTATCTGATGCGCATTCCCGACTTCAACGCGATGATGTTCCCGACCGGTTTCGCGGTCGTCTTCTCGGGCCTGCTGTTGCGCATGCGCAGCGAAGCGCAGCTCGCCGGCGTCATCGCGCACGAATCCGGCCACTTCCTGCGCCGCCACGAGATCCGCTCATGGCGCGACCAAAGGCGCAAGACCGACTTGTTCTCGATCGGGACGATGCTGGCGGGCATCGGCGGCGCCGGGGCAGGGGTCTATCTCGGCGATTACGTCCAGCTGGCCGAGCTCGGGACGATCCTGTCACTGTTCAAATACAGCCGCGAGATGGAGGCCGAAGCCGACGCGATGGGCGCGAAGCTGATCGCCGAGGCCGGCTACGACCCGATGGAGATGTCGACCGTCTGGCAACAGCTGATCGGCGAGGAGAAGTCGAGCGCCGCCTATCGCGGCAAGCACCGGCGGCGCGGCTCGCTGTTCGATACCCACCCGTCGGACGACGCGCGCATGGCCGACCTCAAGGCCGATGCGCTCGAGCTTCGGGTGGCCGGCCGCATCTACGACAACCATCGCGCGCGCTATCTCGACACGATCGGGCCGATCCGGCCGATGCTTCTCGACGACCAGGTCAAGCTCAACGATCCGGGCGCGAGCGAATATCTGATCCAGACGCTGGCCCAGGATGGGTGGAACGGCCTGCTGCGCTTCTACGAGGGCGAGATCTGGCGCATGCGCAATCGCCCGGCCTTCAACGACGAGGCGCGGGCGGCGCAGAGCTATGCGGCCGCGGTAGTCTATCCCGATGCGCCTGCGGACGCCTGGCGCTGGCACGGCATCTTCCTCATGAAGCAAGGCCGGACCGCAGAAGCCAAGGCGGCGCTTGCCAAATATCTGGCGATGAAACCCGACGCCCCGGACGCGGCATGGGTGCGGCAGGTCATCGGCTGAGGAGAATGGACGTGAAGCAATTCTCCGCAGCCTTGGTGCTTGCCGCCGCCTCCTGCGCCTTGCCGGCCTGCTCGAGCCTTGGAGCGGGCGAATATGGCTATAGCGACTACGCACCGGTGAACGTCCATCGTGTCGACGTCGGCAACGGCAATGTCTCGGTAGTCCCGCCCCGGCCATGGAACCGCCAGCGCGCGGTCCTGTTCGACGACATTCCGACGGTCGAGAACTGGACTCTCAACGGACCGTTGCTCGACCAGATCACCTTTGTCACCGGCTTGCGGAGCGGCCACTTCATGGTTCGCCAAAGCCATCGCGCCGACGAGCAGGTGCCGAAGTTCCGCGCCGATATGCCGCCGCCCGAGATCGCGGCGATGCTCGAGAGTCTCTATCGCGTGCGCGGGGGCGCCGTCGACTTCCACACTTTGTCGATCCAGCCGCGGCCGTTCCTCGGCGCCAACGGCTTCCAGTTCGACTATGAGCATCTCGATGACGACGAGCTGTGGCGCAAGGGCCGGGCGGTTGGCGCCGTGATCAACGGCGAGCTTTATCTCATCATGTTCGACGCCGCCCGCTCGCATTATTACGACGCATCGCTGCCCGACTTCGAAGCGATCGTCGCGTCGGCGCGGTTGAAGGCTTAGCCCACCGGCGAAATCGGCCCCGGCGACGGGTTCGTCCCCGGCGAGGGCGGCGACGGCACATCGATGTCGGGCGTGTGCGTCGGCGTTTCGGGCGGCGGTTCGGTCGGCTGGCCGGGCTGCGAGGGCTGCGGCGTTGCCGGCGCGGGGGTGGTCGGCGGCTCTTGAGGTTCTGGCTGTTGCATCATCGGGCTCGAACGCGCCTGAGAACAGACGGTTGCCGCTGCTTCGCCTTGCCCATCCGGCTGTGCCTGTTATAGGCCCCCGCACCTACGGCGTCCGCGCGCGTGGCGGAATTGGTAGACGCGGCAGGTTTAGGTCCTGTTGTCGAAAGATGTGGGGGTTCGAGTCCCTCCGCGCGCACCATTCGGCTGCCTGGGACGTCACAAGAAATTCAGCGGGATCTGAGCAACGTGAGCATCAAGACTGTCGAGACGCAGAACGAGGGCCTCAAGCGCGCCTTCATGCTGACCATCCCTGCCGAGGACATCGAGGCGCGGGTGGAAAAGGAAGTGAAGCGCATCGCGCCGCAGGTGCGCATGCCCGGCTTCCGCCCCGGCAAGGTCCCGCCGAACCTCATCAAGAAGATGCATGGCGATGCGCTCCAGCGCGATGCGCTGAACGGCGCCGTGCAGGACGGCGTGCAGCAGCTGCTCACAGAGCAGAATGTGCGCCCCGCGCTTCAGCCTCAGGTTGAGCTCGACGATCAATATGAGCCCGGCAAGGACGCCGAGGTGTTCGTCAGCCTCGAGGCGCTTCCCGACGTTCCGGCGGCTCAGATCGACGGTCTGAAGCTCGAGCGGCTGACGGTCGAGCCCGACGAGAAAGCGGTCGACGAACAGATCAGGCAGCTCGCTAGCCAGAACAAGCGCTGGGAAGATGCGCCCAAGAAGCATGCCGCGGCCAACGGCGACCTCGTCGTCATGGACTTCGACGGAAAGGTCGGCGGCAAGCCGTTCGACGGCGGCAAGGGCGAAGATATGTCGGTCGAGCTCGGCTCGGGGCGCTTGATCCCCGGCTTCGAGGACCAGCTGGTCGGCGTCAAGGCCGGCGACAGCCGTCAGGTCAAGGTGACCTTTCCCGCCGACTATCCGGCCGAAAATCTGAAGGGCAAGGACGCGACCTTCGACGTGACGGTCAAGTCGGTGAAGATCGCAGGCGAGACCAAGGTCGACGACGAAATGGCCAAGTCGCTCGGGCTCAACGACCTCGAGCAGCTGAAGGGCCTGATCCGCGGCCAGATGGAGCAGGAGCTCAACGGCCTGACCCGCACCCACATGAAGCGGCAGCTCCTCGACGTCCTCGCCGAGCGACACGGCTTCGTCGTCCCGGAATCGATGGTCGAGGCTGAATTCCAGAACATCCTCAACCAGCTGCGCCACGAAGCGAGCCATGAGCCCGACCCCGAGGCCGCGCTGGCCGAGATCGAGAAGGAAGCGGACGACTATCGCCGGATCGCCGAGCGCCGCGTTCGCCTCGGCCTGTTGCTGTCGGAGATTGGCGCCGGAAACGGCATCGAGGTCAGCGAGCAGGAGATGCGCAACCTGATCGGCCAGACCGCTGCCCAGTACCAGGGCCAGGACCGGGAACGGTTCCTCCAGCTCGTCCAGCAGGAACCGATGTTCGCGGCGCAGCTTCGCGCCCCGCTCTACGAGGACAAGGTCGTCGACTTCCTCTTTTCGAAGGCCGACATCACCGACCGCAAGGCGACGCGGGAGCAGCTCGAGGCGGATCTCGAGAGCGAGGAAGGCCATGTGCACGGCCCGGGCTGCGGCCATGACCATAGCCACGATGCGAAGCCCAAGGCGAAGAAGGGCACAGCGAAGAAGTCTGCCCCCAAGCCGGAAGCGGTGCTTGCCCAGGACGCGCACGGCAAAGCCTCCGCGACCAAGTCCGGCAAGGCGCCGGCCAAGGCCAAGCTGACCGAAGAAGCGTCCGCCAAGCCGAAGCCCGCGAAGCCGGTCAAGAGCGAGCCCGCCAACAAGGCGGCTGCCAAGGCTGCCGGCAAGAGCGAGGCCAAGGCGCAAGCCAAGCCAGCCGCAAAGGCGAAAAAGGCGCCGGCGAAGAAGGGTTGAGCGAGCGCGAGATCGTCTGCGCCGACCTCAACGCCGGGATCGACGATCTCCGGCGGCAGGGCTTCCGGCTCGATCTCATCTACCCGGCCGACGATCCGTTCACGGCGGTCCTCAGCAACGGCGAGGAATCGGTGCGCGTCACGACGCGGCCCGATGCGCCTGAACCTTCGGATCGCCTCCCGCGCTTCACGCCGGAGTTCGTCCTGACCCGCGCCGGCACATCGCCGGGGCAGGGACGGGCGGGCATGCTCTATCGCGACCTGATCCCGGGCCGGTTTGGCGGCCGCTATATCGCGTCGCATATCTCGATCCCCGAGGGCGGGCCGGTGGCGGACTGGGTCCATTACCACCGCATCGCGCTGCAGATGATCTACGTCCGGCGCGGCTGGGTTCGCGTCGCTTACCAGGACGGCGGCGATCCGTTCGTGATGAACGAGGGCGATCTCGTCATTCAGCCTCCGGAGATCCGCCACCGCGTCCTCGAAAGCTCGGCCGGGCTCGAGGTCGTCGAGATCAGCGCGCCCGCGGTCCACGCGACTTATGCTGACCATCGGCTCGAGCTTCCGAATGGCAGCAATCCCGGGCGCATTTACGGCGGCCAGCGATTCCTCCGCCATGTCGCGGCCGACACCCCGTGGACACCTGCGAACGGCGGCGAGGCGCAGGAGACCGGAGTCGACGTCGCGACGAGTGGCCTCGCCGAAGTGCGAACCGTTCGGCCACGCAATGGCGGCGCACTGTCGTTCGGCGGTCAGCGCGGCGAACTGGTGTTCGGCTTCGTCCTCGATGGCTCCGCGATGCTCGACTATCGCGGCCTCAAGGAGCTGGGGCCGGCCGACGCCTTCGTGATCCCTCCGGGCCAGGCGTGGCAGCTGACGCATCCGTCAGCCGACTTCCGGCTCCTGCATGTCACCACCACGCAGCTGGACTAGCAGTCTCCGGCCGTTCGCCACTATAGCCGTGGCAGATTCATGAGGGGGAATGGCTTGGCCCGCGCTGCATCGCCAATCATTGCCGTGCTACTGCCGTGCTACAATGAGGAAGCCGCGATCGGCGCGACCGTGGCCGGCTTCAAGGCCGCGCTCCCCGGCGCGACTGTCTACGTCTACGACAACAACAGCAAGGACGGGACGCGGGAAGCCGCTGCCACGGCCGGCGCCGTGGTTCGCAGCGAGAGCCAGCAGGGCAAGGGCAATGTCGTGCGGCGCATGTTCGCCGACATCGACGCTGACGTCTATGTCATGGCCGACGGCGACCTCACCTACGATCCGGCGGCGGCGCCCGCGATGGTCGAGATGCTGCTGGCCGACCAGCTCGACATGGTGGTCGGGACAAGACGGCATGAGCGCAAGGACGCCTATCGCGGCGGCCACGTGCTCGGGAACAAGATATTCACCGGCCTGCTGGCAGGGCTTTTCGGCCGCAGCTTCAGCGACATTTTTTCCGGCTATCGCGTCTTTTCACGGCGGTTCGTTAAAAGCTTTCCGGTATTGTCCGCAGGCTTCGAGATCGAGACCGAGATGAGCGTCCACGCGCTCGAGCTGCGAATGCCGGTAGGCGAGGTCGAGACCGTTTACGCGGCGCGGCCCGAAGGCTCGCATTCGAAATTGTCCACCTATGGCGATGGCTGGCGCATCCTGAAGACGATCGTCAATCTCTATCGGGTCGAGCGGCCCGTGCTCTTCTACGGCGGGATCGGCGAGCTTCTGATGCTCGCCGCCTTCCTGCTCGCGATCCCGTTGGTCCGCACCTATTTGCAGACGGGCCTCGTTCCGCGCTTCCCGACCGCCATCCTGGTCACCGGAATGGTCATCGTCGCGGTGCTGTGCGTGTTCGCCGGCCTGATCCTGGATACCGTGACGCGGGGCCGGCGCGAGGTCAGAAGGCTCGCTTATCTGTCGTTAGCCGCACCCCGCTAAGTGTAGCACGCTTACATCACTCGCGGCAGAATTGTGTCGTTCAGGCGACGCTGAGCTTCTGCATTGCGCTCTCCTCCTCTACTGTCGTTTCGTTTCGACAAGGAAGCCGGCGTGGACCGGCGAAACAGGGGGATTTTCATGACTGTGATGCGATCGACTCTCTGGTCGGGTGTTGCTCTTGCTGCGCTGACGACGATGGCGACTGCTGCGGAAGCGCAGAGCACATTGCCTCCGCCGAATGTCGTGGCTGGCCAGGCGCCGCCGGCCGAGCAGGCCGCTTCGGCCAAGGGCCCGGGCAACGAGATCGTCATCACCGGTTCGCGCATCCGCCGCAATCCGCTCGACCTCGACGCGCCGCGCGTCTTCGTCGACCAGCAGGATATCGCCAAGACCGGCCTCAACTCGGTCAACGACGTGCTCCAGCGCCTGCCGAGCTCGGGCGGCGGCCTCAATGGCAAGTTCAACAATTCGGGCAACCTCGGCAATCCGCCTGACGGCGGCGGCGTCGGAGCCGGCGCTGCGGAGATCGACCTTCGCTACCTCGGCTCGCGGCGCGTGCTCGTCCTCGTCGACGGCCTGCGCTACGTCAACGGCGCCTCGGCCAGCGGCGTTCCCGGTTCCACCGACCTCAACTCCATTCCCGACGCGGCCATCGACCGTATCGAGGTGCTGCAGGACGGCGCCTCGGCCATCTACGGGTCGGACGCCATTGCCGGCGTCGTCAACATCATCACCAAGAAGCGCCAGGCCGGTTTTGTCGCTTCGGCCCAGCTGAGCGGCTACAAGCACGACGGCTTCACCCAGAATTACCAGCTGAGCTGGGGCAATGGCAGCGACGGCCCGCTCCAGGTCGTCATTGGCGGCGACTATGTGAAGCAGAACGGCATCCTCGCAGGTGACAGGGCGCTATCGGCCTTCCCCACGCCCTACGCGACAAGCTGCGTCGCCGGCGGCTGCTCGAGCTTCCTTCCCAACGGACGCTTCGCCGGCGCGGTCTTCCCGAACTCGGGTGACGAGACGCTGATCTCGGCGCCGACGAACACGCCGACGATTGCGAACTTCCGCGATTTCGTCAGCAGCGGGCCGAACACCGACCGATTCAACTTCGCGCCGTTCAAC
>DATCJM010000084.1:0-1801 GCA_036562805.1 Sphingomicrobium sp. | reverse complement strand
CGCGGGGTCGAGGCGAGCGGAATTTCGCTAGCGCGGCTCACCGCCAATGCGAAGCTGGTCAACGGCGTCGGCCAGGTCCGCGCCGCCTTCGCCGGTCGACGCGGCGCGGCCTTCGATTTCTCGACGCTTGCGGACGTCTCTCCCGACGAGATCCGTCTCACCGGCAAGGGCCAAATAGAGCGCCAGGCGCTGGTGCTCAACCAGGCGGCGGTGCTCACGCGCGCGGGCGACGGCTGGGCCCTTGCGCCGACCAGCATCAGCTTCGCCGGCGGCAATGCCACCGTATCCGGCCGCAGCGGCTCGGCCCCCGAAGTGCACGCGCAACTCGCCAGCATGCCGCTCGAAGTGCTCGATCTCTTCTGGCCAAATCTCGACCTCTCCGGCTCGGCGTCCGGCCACGTCGACTATGCGTGGAAGTCCAATCGCAGCGGCCGCCTCGACCTCAAGGTCCACGGCCTGAGCCGCGCCGGGCTGGTGCTTGCGTCAAAGCCGATCGACGTGGCCGTCGCGGCGATGGTCAACGGCAGTCAGGGTGCTCTTCGTGCGGTCGCGGCCAGCGACGGTGCGATCGTCGGACGTGCCCAGGCCCGCTTCTCGCCGATGGGTACCGGCCCGCTGATGGTCGAGCTTCTGAACGCGCCCCTCTTCGCGCAGCTTCGCTATTCCGGCCCGGCGGATACGTTGTGGCGGCTGACCGGCAGCGAAGTCATCGACATGTCCGGGCCGCTTGCCGTCGGTGCCGATATTGGCGGACGCTTGGCCAGCCCGGTCATTCGGGGCTCGCTCAGGACCCAGAACGCGCGCCTCGAAAGCCAGGTGACCGGCATGGTGATCGATCAGGTCACGTCCGACGCGCACTTCTCGGGCCCGCAGCTGATCTTCAACAAGATCACCGGCCAGACGAGCGGTGGCGGCTCGGTCAGCGGCAGCGGCTCCGTGACGTTCTCCGGCGGCGCTGCGCTCCTCGACCTCGCGTTCAACGCAAACCAGGCGCTGCTGTTGAACCGCGACGACGTCGCCGCGCGCGTGACCGGGCCGCTGCGGCTCAGCTCGAACGCCAACGGTGGCACGATCTCGGGCAACTTGAGGCTGAACAAGGGCCGGTTCCAGCTCGGCCGTGCAAGCGCCGCCTCCGCGGTCCCGCAGCTCAACGTGCGCGAAACCGGTCTCGACGAAGAAGACGTCATCGAGCCGGCCGCGGTCCATCACTGGAACCTCGACCTCAAGGTCGCCGGCGGCGAACTCACGGTCACCGGCCTCGGCATCAACAGCCGCTGGCGCGCGAACCTGCAGATCGGCGGCTATGCCGACGCGCCGCGGTTCAACGGTCGGGCCGACCTCGTCCAGGGCAATTATGATTTCGCGGGGCGCATCTTCCGCCTCGACCGGGGAGTCATCCGCTTCCAGGGCGAGAGCCCGCCCAATCCGTTGTTCGACATCCACGCCCAGGCGGCGGTCCAGGGGCTCGATGCGAGCGTCAATGTGACGGGCACCGGTCTTCATCCGGAGATCACCTTCGCCAGCTCGCCACCGCTGCCGCAGGACGAATTATTGTCGCGGCTCCTGTTCGGGACATCGATCACCAACTTGTCGGCTCCCGACGCGCTTCAGCTCGCCTCCGCCGTGGCGGCGCTCCAGTCCGGCAAGGGGACGCTCGACCCGATCAACGCGCTTCGCAAGGCGGTCGGCCTCGACCGACTGCGGATCGTCCCCGCCGACGTCGCGACGGGCCAGAAGACCGCGATCGGCGCCGGCAAATACATCACCCGCAAGCTCTATGTCGAAGTGGTGACGGACGGCG
>DATCJM010000083.1:0-10549 GCA_036562805.1 Sphingomicrobium sp. | reverse complement strand
GTGCTGCGACGCGAGGCGGACGGCCGGCATGTTCTCGTCACCCCGGTCGAGAAGCTCGACATCGAGGTCGAGGCCACCGCCTTCCGCGCAGTGGAGATGCAAAGCGAAGGCGAAGGCGATTCCCGTCGCATCGCCTTTCGCCTCGACAGCGGCGACGCCGTCTTTCTCGATGCCGGCCATTCGCTGCGCATCATCGAGACGGAGCATGGACCCTCCCCCCGCCTGGCCGTTCGGCATGGCCTGGAAGCGGAGCTTACGCGGCCCGTCTATTATGAGCTCGTGGATATCGCCCTCGCGGAGGGAAACGATCCGCCGGGGATCTGGAGCGGCGGTACTTTCTTCCCTCTGGGCGACAGCGCGTGAGCACTCTTGGCGATCGTCTCGGGGCCGCGCTTGCAAGGTCGCCCGCAGAGCCGCCGATCAGCGGCGACCATGCCGAGCTGCGGGCTGCGGCGTCGAAGGAAGCGGCGGTCCTTGTCGCCATCGTCGATCGGACCGCACCCGGGGTGCTGCTTACGGTCAGGCGCGAGCATTTGCGCTCGCATGCCGGCCAAATCGCCTTTCCAGGCGGCCGCACCGAGCCTGGCGAAGACGCTGTCGCTGCCGCGCTCCGCGAAGCGCATGAGGAAGTGCTCCTTGATCCAGCCGCCGTTGAGCTGGTCGGAACGATCGAGCCGTATCGCACAGTCACGGGCTATGTGGTCACGCCCGTCATCGGTGTCATTCCGACTGACGCAGAGCTCGAGCCCCACGAGCATGAAGTCGCTGAGCTGTTCGAAGCGCCGCTGGCGTTCGTCCTCGACCCCGCCAACCAGCAACGTCAAAGCGCGCTGTTGCAGGGACGCGAGCGTCATTATTACGAGATCGTCTGGAATCAGCGCAGGATCTGGGGAGCCACCGCAGGGATGATCGTCAATTTGTCACGAAGGCTGCAGTGGCGCTGACGATCGACGCCAGGAAATGGCGCAGCAAGCGGGGCATGAAACGGCTCCTGAACGCCCTCGCAGCGGACGACGGGCTCACTCGCTATGTCGGCGGCGCGGTGCGCGACGATCTGCTCGACCTTCCGGTCAACGACATCGATCTCGCGACGCGCCTTGAACCGGACGAGGTCGTGAAGCGGCTGGAGGTTGCGCGGATCAAGGCGGTGCCCACCGGAATCGATCACGGCACGATTACCGCGGTCAGCGACGGCCACCCCTATGAGGTGACGACGCTCCGGCGTGACGTGTCGACCGATGGCCGGCGAGCGACTGTCGCGTTCACCAGCGACTGGCAGGAGGACGCGGCGCGCCGCGACTTCACAATCAACGCCTTGTTCGCTGACCCGGCGACGGGAGAGATCTTCGACTATTTCGGCGGCCTCCACGATCTCGCAGCTCGGCACGTGCGGTTCATCGGTGACCCGCGCACGCGAATCGCGGAAGATCACCTTCGGATCCTTCGCTATTTCCGCTTCCATGCCCGTTTCGGCGCCGGCGAGCCCGATGCGGCCGCTCTGGAAGCATGTACAGCGCGCGCGAATGACCTGATGGCGCTGTCGCGGGAGCGCATCGCCGACGAGCTTTTGAAGCTGCTCCGTCTTTCCGATCCTTCCGCGACCGTCCGGATCATGCTGGAGCGGAACATCCTTCGACCCGTGCTTCCGGAAATCACCGTCGACAGTGCGGACAGGCTGGACCGGCTGGTTGCGGACGAACGCGAAGCCGACATCTCGCCCGAGGGCCTGCGCCGCCTCGCCGCGCTCCTTCCGCCCGAGCCCGCCGTTGCCCAGGACGTTGCCGCGCGGCTGAAACTATCGAACAAAGCGCGGACGCGGCTCGCCTGTGGCGCGGGGCGCGACATAGGTTCAACGCCGGAAGCGCTTGCCTATCGCCTGGGTATCGAATGCGCCGTGGACCGGCTGCTCTTGGCCGGATCGATCGACGAAGCGGCGCGGATCGAAGGCTGGCAAAGCCCCCATCTTCCGATCGGCGGCGGAACGTTGATCTCGCGCGGGCTGCCGGAAGGTCCGGCCGTCGCGCGCACGCTGCGCAAGATCGAGGAGCGATGGATCGAGGCCGGATTCCCGGACGGCGACCGCCTCGAAGATATCGTCACCCGGGCGCTCGGCGAAGCCTCGTCCTAGGCGGGAGGCGTTCCGGGGCGCGCTTTGATCTTGGCTGCTGGACCCACCGTCTCTCCGCGCTGCTGCGCCGAACGGACTTTCAACAAGTCCTGGCGGGACAGGATGCCGATGACTCGCCGGGTCTCGGGGTCGACGATCGGAACGCGGCCCGTACCAGATTCGACCATCATGTCCGCCACCTCACCGCACGGCGTCTCGGGATAAGCGACGAGCGTCGATGCGTCGGAAAGGACGTCCGCCAAATGGCCTTGCGGCTGCCGGCTATCCTGCTTCCAGCGCAGTGCATCGGTCCGTGAGACGAGCCCGAGAAGCCGGCCCTCCTGATCAATCACGGGATAGGAACGGTGCTCCGCCTCCACGCTGAAGAAGGTGACCGCATCGGACAGGCTCATGGTGCCGGGCAAGGTTCGAGGGTTGGGCGTCATGACCTGTCCGGCAAGCAGGAACTCGAGCGCATCGACGGTATATTCGCGCAGGATATGACGCCCGCGCCGGGCGATCTTCTCGGTCAGGATCGACCGCTTCATGATCAGCACGCTGACAGCATAAGCGGAAGCGCCGGCCGCGATCGTCTCCGGAATCGCGGAGAGATGGTTCGTCAGCTCGGCGGCAAAGAGCGCGCCGGTCATCGGCGCACGCATCACCCCGCTCATCACGCCGGCCATGCCGATCATCGCCCAGAAGCCCGGATCGCCGGGCAAATATTGGCCAATCAGGAACCCAAGGCAGCCGCCGAGGATCAACAGCGGTGCGAGGATTCCGCCGGACGTTCCCGATCCAAGGGCAACCAGCCATACCATTGCCTTGACGACGAGCAGCAAGAGGACGGCCTTGACGACGAGATTGCCGTCGAGCAGCGCCTGGATGCTGCCGTAGCCGGCGCCAAGAACGCGGATATCGAAGAGTCCGCCGATTCCGACCACGACTGCGCCGATTGCCGGCCACCACATCCAGTGGATGGGCAGCCGGTGGAATGCATCCTCGATCCGATAAAGGATGAATGACAGGATCGCCGCTTCGAGACCGGTGATAAGTCCGATGCCGGCGGAGATCGCGACCGGCTGAATGCCGGCAGGCGTCGCTGCGGCGAACGGGAACAGCGGCCCCGAGCCGACCAGCAGCGGACGCCACGCGAGCGACACAAGCACAGCCGTGACCACCGGTACGAAGCTGCGGGGTTTCCATTCGAACAACAGCAGCTCGACCGCGAGCATGATCGAAGCGAACGGCGTTCCGAAGATTCCGGTCATGCCGGCAGTCGCGCCCGCGACGAGCAAGGTCTTGCGCTCGGCCGCGCTCAGCCGGAATAGCTGGGCGAACAGCGACCCAATGGCCCCGCCGGTCATGATGATTGGGCCCTCGGCACCGAACGGGCCGCCGCTCCCGATGGACACCGCTGACGAGAGCGGCTTAAGCAGCGCGACCTTCAGCGACAGCTTGCTTTCGCCATAGAGGATCGTCTCGATCGCTTCGGGAATGCCGTGGCCGCGAATCTTGTCTGATCCGAACCGCGCCATCAGCCCGACCACGAGGCCGCCAATTACGGGCACGGCAATGATCAGAAGGGCGCTACGGTGCTCAATCACTCCGGACGCCGCGGACAAATTGCCGTACCAGAAGAGGTTGGTCGCAACATAGATGAGCTTGAGCAGAAGCCACGCGCTGAAAGCGCCGCCCGTCCCGGCGACGGTGGCCATCGCGGCGAGAATGAGCATGCGGTAATCGGCGCTGTAATCGGCGAGCCGCCGTGGGTGGTGAAGTGAAGTTGAGGCCATCGCCGGCGCAAGAGACGCCCGCTGCGCAGAATGCAACGGCGGGTCCAATCACTTGACTTTAGTCAAGTACCCAGCCGCACTCCGGAGTGGGCCAGCGCGACTTCGGGGATCGGCTCGAGCTGCGGCACAGGCGATCCGACGGCGAGCCGTGCCGCAGGTTGCAGAACCCGATCGGGCGCGAGCGCATGATAACGTGCGAACAGGTCCGCGAAATGCTCGTCCATGGTTCGCGGACGGCTTGCGCGTACGGCCGCAGCCCGCTGCAGTTCGGGGCCGCGGTCAATGAACCGAGCGATCGCCTTCTCGAGCGAAACCTCGCGACCGGCGGTGAAGGTGGTTCCTGCCCCGTCGATGAGCTGATCGACCGCGGCGCCCCGGTCGGGAATGATCAGCGGGATGCCGCTTGCCCGCGCCTCCGCCGCGACAAGGCAGAAGGTCTCCGCTTCGCATCCGTGGACGAGCGCGTCCGCGCTCGCGAGCAGGCGAGCGAGCTCGGGCCGATCGGTGATCGGTGGAAGGACGCCGACGTTGCCATATTGCTCGGCGACCATTTGCAGCTTCTGCCGCTTCGAACCATCGCCAACCAACAGCAGCCCGACCGGGAGCTTGCGGCCGCACTCACCAGCCGCGCGGAGCACGACCTCCCATCTTTTCTCTGCGGAGAAGCGCCCGATCGCGAGTAGCAAAATGCCGTCGGCCGGAACGCCGAGCGCGGCAAGCGCCTCCCGGCGCAGCTCCGGCGATCGATGCAATGGCGAGAACAATCCGGGCTCGACGCCCATCGGGATAGTCTCGGTATTGGGAATACCTCCGGCGACGAGGCGGTTCGCGAGCTGGTTGTTCGCGCACACCACGGTGTCGAACATTTGCCCGAGGCCCCTCAGGTGGCGCCAGAACCGGCCGAACCAGCGGTCGATCGCCTGCGTCGGGATGAGACCGCCAAGCCAGCGATATGCGTAAGCAGCGAGCGGATCCGCGTGCATGACGAGCGAGCGCGTCGCCGGGCCTTGCCAGCGCCCGACCATGGTCGCGCTGGACCATGGCGAAGAGGCTTCGACATGATCGGGCTGCCACGCGTCGAGGGTCGAATGGAGCAGCGCTTCGTCATCGAAGTAACGATAGCGTCGATCGACGGGCAGTTGCGGCGATGGGATCGTGACCAGAAAGCAGCCTGGCCCGCGTTTGACGACCTGGTGATCCTCCCCCGGGACGATCACGATCATTTCGTGGCCAAAACGTACAGCCGCGCGCAGCTTCGCCTCGACATACGTGCGAACGCCCCCGCCAAAAGGCGTGTAAAACGCTGAAACGTCGACGATCCGCATCGGGTGGAGCAAGCGGTCCGGGGCCGCAAACATCAAGTGAAGCTTTTTTAATGGACTAGTGCGGCAGCGACGCTTGGAGCAGAAGCGGGCCCATGTCGACCGGCCGGCCCCGCCTCCTCCTCGCGTCTATCCACGACGTGTCTCCACGCTTCGAAAGCGAGGTCGACAGGCTGCTCGACCTGCTCGCGCCGCACATCGGCAATAGGCTCGCGATGCTTGTCGTGCCGAACCATTGGGGCAGCGCGCCGATCGTCCCAGGCTCCGCCTTTGCGGGGCGCCTTCGGCGGTGGGCGGACAACGGCGTCGAGATGTTCCTGCATGGCTATTTCCACCGCGACGATTCCTCGCATCGGGGCTCGTCCGACCGCCTTCGGGCGAGTTTGATGACGGCCGGCGAAGGCGAGTTCCTCGGCCTGTCACGCGAGGCGGCGGCATCGCGCATCGCCGAGGGCCGGACACTGGTCGAAGACGTGATCGGACGCCAGATCGACGGCTTCGTCGCTCCCGCCTGGCTCTACGGCAAGGGCGCATTGGAGGCGCTCGGCGAATGCCGCGTTCCCGTGGCCGAAGATCATCTTCGCGTGTGGTCACCGGCGACCGGCCGGCAGCTCGCGTGGGGCCCGGTCATCACCTGGGCGAGCCGCACGCGCGCTCGTCTTGCTTCTTCATTGGTCGCGGCGGCGCTGCTGCGACATGCGCCGATCACCGCGCTTCGCGTCGGCGTCCATCCGGCTGACGTCAATCACCACGCGCTTGTCGAGAGCATTACCAGAACGCTGGGCCGCGCCTCGTCGACCCGCCATATCGCGCGCTACCGCGACCTTCTCGCCGCGTGACCAGACCCACAGGCGGCGCTAGCGCCGCCGGGATTTCCAATATTCAAGCGCCGCCTCCGCCTCGAGCGGCTTGGCGAAATAGAAACCCTGGCCAGATGCGCAGCCGAGCGTCGCGAGCGTAGTCGCAAGCTCGACGGTCTCGATACCCTCCGCCGTCGTCGACATTCCGAGTGCTTCGGCGAGGCTGAGCACGGCACGCACGATTGCCACCGCATCCGGATCGACCATCATGCCGCTGACGAAGCTCTTGTCGATTTTGAGCACGTCGATCGGGAGCCGCTGAAGGTAGGCCAGGCTCGAATAGCCGGTCCCGAAATCGTCCATCGCAACCGTGGTATCGAGCGCCTTCAACGCATCGAACACACGGGTCGCTCTGACCGGGTCCTGCACGATCGAGCTTTCGGTCAGCTCGAGCGTCAGCCGGTCGCCGGTCAGCCCGCTCGATTTGAGCGCGCTTTCGACTACGCCCGCGATATCGTCGCGCGCGACCTGGATCGCCGAAAGGTTCACACCGACGTAGAGCGGCAGGGTTTCCCCGGTCGTCCGATCCCAGTCGGCAAGCGTCTGCGCCGCTTTGTCCATGGCCCACCGGCCAAGCTGCAGGATCAGTCCCGATTCCTCCGCGACGGGAATGAATTCGGTCGGACTGATTTCGCCGCGATCTTCGTGCGTCCAGCGGGCAAGGGCCTCGAAACCCGCAACTTCGCCGCTCTTGAGGTTTATCAGCGGCTGGTAGAACAGATTTAGCTGATCCTTATCGAGCGCACGACGAAGTTCTGTCTCAATCGAGAAGCGGCGCCGCGCCTCGGTCGCCTGCTTCGGTTCGTACACCTGCGGACGCCCGGCGATCTTCGCCTGCTTCACCGCGAATTGTGCGTTGCGGAACAGTTCCTCGGGGTCCTGGTCGGCGTTCATCAGCGCGACGCCGATCGCGCATTCGACGCGGATCTCCAGCTCCGACAGCTTGAACGGCGCGGCCATGACTTCCTGGATCCGCTGCGCGGCCTTCAGCGCGTCTTCGACACCGCGGCGGAGGGAGACGAGGATCCCGAACTCATTCCCCCCGGTGCGGGCTAGGACATCGCCGGCGCGAAGAGCGAGGATCAGCCTGCGAGCGAAGGTGATCAGCAACTCGTCGCCGGCGAGGCCGCCCATCGATTCGTTGATCCGCGAGAAGCGCAGCATGTCGACGACGAGCACCGCATGCTCGAGGTCGCCGGCGACCTTTTCGCCCGCGCGCTCGATTGCCTCGGAGAAAGCAAGACGATTCGGTAGCCCGGTAAGGCTGTCGCGCAGCATTTCGGCGCGAAGCGTCCGCTCGGCCTGGAGCTCGACCGTGCGATCGACCATGCTGAGCAAGCACCGTCGATGAGAACCCGTCGACCGTGGAAGAGGCGCCAGCTTGATTCGGAAAAATTGCGCCGAGACTCCGTCGCCGTCCCTGAAGTCGAGCTCGCCCCTGTCGTCGACGTCATCGAAGAAATTGTGCAGCAGCTCGGCGATTGCGCCGGTCCTGAGGCACTCGGCATCGTTCCAGTCGAGCGCGGTGCAAGTCGAACGTTCGACAAGGTCGAGAAAGCGGCTGTTATGCGCGGCGACGCTCAATGATCCGTCGTCGCTGCATTCGATCACGGCGGCGGCGATCGGGAGGGCGTCGAGCAAGCCGGTATCGTCCGCAGCAGCAAGGTGCGGAGTTGCGCCTACCATGTCCGTCCGACGACGCCCCAGTGCGTTCGCCGGCCGGGTTGCTGCAGCCTGCATGACCGCCTCTATGCGGCAGAGGGGTTAATTCGGAGTATCTTTTTCCCGTTTGACGCGGATTGTTAACGGCGGTTGCGGAGGTCCTAGTCGAAGCGGTTGCTTCGCGGGAATCCGATCGGCGGCATTCGCCCTGCCGCGCCGCGCGCGGCGCGCCACGGCGATAGATCCGTTTCGGTCCGGGTCCTTCCGCTTTCGCCGCCGAGCGCCCAGCTCAGCCCGTCGTCGAACCGAAAGGCGATTGCGTCGCTAAGGCCGCCGTCGCGATAACGCTGCAGCATCACGCCCTGGCCGCGAGCGAGCTCGGGAAGCTCGGACAGCGGGAAGATCACGATTTTTCGGTTTTCGCCGACGACGGCGACTGCATCTGCGCCGTCCGGGACGATACGAACGACGGCGACGTTTCCGCCCGCTCGCAAATTCACCAGCTGCTTGCCCTTGCGCGTCTCGGCGATGGTCGAATCGCCGGTGGCGACAAATCCCCTCCCGTCCGAGGAGGCCAGCAGCAGCTTCATGTCCGGCCTGACGACGACGAGCTGGACGATGTCCACCTCCGCTTCGAGATCGATGAACAGGCGCACCGGCTCCCCGAAACCGCGAGCGCTCGGAAGCTTGTCGCCGCCGAGCGTGTAGACGCGGCCGTTCGATGCGAAGAGCGCGAGCCGATCCGTGGTCTGCGCGTGGAAATGGATGAACGGCCCGTCGCCTTCGCGCCACTTGAGCTCGCCTACCTGATCGAGCGCGAGATGACCCTTCATGGCCCGGATCCAGCCGCGCTGCGACAAGATCACCGTGATCGGCTCCTTCTCGATCATTGCCGACCAGTCGATTTCGCGCGGCGCGCTGCCCTCTTCGACCAAGGTGCGGCGATCGTCCGCGAACTTGTCCTTGAGCGCCGTGAGATCGCGCTTCAGCCGCGTCCGCTGCCGTCCCGGGCTCTCGATCAGTTTCTCGAGCTCCTCGCGCTCTTTCGCGAGCGTCCCCCGCTCACGGCCGATCTCCATCTCCTCGAGCCGCCGCAGCGATCGCAATCGCATATTGAGGATCGCTTCGGCCTGCCGGTCCGACAGCGAGAATTCGCTCATCAGTACCGGTTTCGGTTCATCCTCGGTACGGATGATCTCGATCACCCGATCGAGGTTCAAATATGCGATCAGGAAGCCGTCGAGCAGCTCGAGCCGCTCGTCAATCTTGCCGATGCGCACCTGGCTCCGCCGAACGAGCACTTCGAACTGGAATGCGAGCCAGGCCGCGAGCGCTTCCTTCAGGCTCATGACACCAGGCGTCCGCGTCGCGTCGAGCACGTTGAGGTTCAGCGGGAACCGGATTTCGAGATCGGTGAGGCGGTAGAGGCTCTCGAGCAGCAGGTCCGGATCGACCGTCCGAGCCCTCGGCTCCAGGACCAGCCTGACCTGCTCGTCGCTCTCGTCCTTGACGTCGGCGAGGATCGGCAGCTTCTTGTCACCGATCAGCTGCGCGATCTGCTCGATCAGCTTGGCCTTGGGCACCCCATAGGGAATCTCGCTCACCAGCAGATGCCAGCCTCCGCCCTTTTCGCGCTCGACCTCGACACGGGCGCGAAGCCTGAACGACCCGCGGCCGCTCACATAAGCGCGCGCGATCGTGTCTTCGTCCTCGACCAGAACGCCGCCGGTCGGGAAGTCCGGCCCCTTCACCCATTCGAGCAGCGCGCGGTCTTCGGCCTTGGGATTGTCGATCAAATGGATCGCGGCGTCGACCAGTTCGCCCAGGTTGTGTGGCGGGATGGAAGTCGCCATTCCGACTGCGATCCCGCTGGCGCCATTGGCGAGCAGGTTGGGGAAAAGGCCGGGGAACACTTCCGGTTCCTCTTCCTCGCCATTGTAGGTCGGCCTGAACTCGACCGTGCCCTCGTCGAGCCCGGCCATCAGCTGCATTGCCACCGCGGTCAGCCGAGCCTCGGTGTAGCGGTAGGCGGCGGCATTATCGCCGTCGATGTTGCCGAAATTCCCCTGGCCGTCGACCAAGGGGTAGCGAAGCGCGAAGTCCTGGGCGAGCCGGACCATCGCGTCATAGACCGACTGGTCGCCGTGCGGGTGATATTTGCCGATCACGTCGCCGACGACCCGCGCGCTCTTCTTGTAGGCGCCGGCGGGATCGAGCCGAAGCAGGCGCATCGCCCACAGCAGCCGCCGGTGAACGGGCTTCAGCCCATCGCGGACGTCGGGAAGCGACCGCGCCGTGATCGTCGACAACGCATAGACGAGATAGCGCTCCGACAATGCGGCGTCGAACGGGGTTTCGATGACGGAGGTAAGGTCAGCGTCGGCCATCGCTCTTGCCTAGCAACGGCCGCTGTCAGCCGCCACCGCTTAGGAGCGCGCCAAGCCTGAAATTTATTCGGGGATCTGGTCGATGTTGATCGGGTCCCAGGAGCTTGGATCGGAACCGCTGGTTACCGGCGCTTCCACGTCGCCCTGATCTTCACCGGCGCCCGTTCCGAGCTGGGAGAGGTCGAGCGGGTCATCCTTCTCCTTCTTCTGATCCTCGGTCGGATCGCCGGTCGAAAGCCACGGCACGACCTCGTCGCGCGGGATGTCCGGCGGCGGTGCCGTCTGCGGCGCGGGCGGCGGAGCTGGCGGTGGCGGTGCCGGCGGTGGCGGAGGCGGCGGCGAGGGTGACGGCGGCGGTGGAGGCGGCGCCGGTGGATGCACCGGCGGCGGATGAATGGGCGGAGGCGGCGGAGGA
>DATCJM010000060.1:0-2567 GCA_036562805.1 Sphingomicrobium sp. | reverse complement strand
ATCCTGAAGGGCGAGAATCTCTCGACCGGCTGCTCGTCGGTGGCGATGGACCCGAGCGATCACCAGCACCTCTTTGCCGGCACCTGGGACTTCCGCCGCACCGCCTATGACTTCCGCTCGGGCGGCCACGGTCCCGACCAGGCCTCGGGGAGCCGCTTCGCCGAAAGCCACGACGGCGGGCGCACCTGGACCTTTCTCAACGCGGACAATCGGAAGGGCCTGCCCAAATATCCGTACGGCCGGCTCGAGATCGCCTTTGCACCGTCGAACCCCAAGCAGGTCTATGCCTTCATCGAGAATCCGCGCCCGGCGCTGTTCGTGTCGATGGACGGCGGAACGACCTGGCAGGAACGCGATCGAAGCCAGGGCATGGTCTGGCGCCCCTTCTATTTCGCGCGAATGGTGGTTGATCCGAAGGACCCGAATCGAGTCTTCAAGATGGGCTATTCGGTGACGGTCTCCGACGACGGCGGCAAGAGCTTCTCGAACGCCGCGGGCGCCTCGCACGGCGACTGGCACGACGTGTGGATCGACCCTGCGAACACCAAGCACCTGGTCGGCGGCGACGATGGCGGGCTGTGGATCAGCTATGACGGCGCGAGCAAATGGTGGAAGGTCAACAACCTTCCCGTCAGCCAATTCTATCACGTGAGCGTCGACGACAAGGACCCGTACCAGGTTTACGGCGGCCTTCAGGACAACAGCGACTGGGTTGGCGACCAGGAATATCCGGGCGGCATCACCAACAACCGCTGGGAAAATCTGTTCGGCGGCGACGGCTTCTGGGCCTGGGCCGACCCGGCCGACCCCGATTATGCCTATGTCGAGGCGCAGGGTGGCTTCGTCGGCCGGGTCAACCGCAAGACGCTGCAGGCGCACCTCATCCAGCCGCAGGCGAACTACAAGGAAAAGCTGCGCTTCAACTGGAACACCCCGATCCAGATGTCGCCCAATGAGAAGGGCACGATCTACATCGGTTCGCAATTCCTGTTCCGGAGCCGCGATCACGGCGAGACCTGGGACCGCATCTCGCCCGACCTCAGCACCAACGATCCGAATCGGCAGAAGCAGGAGCAATCGGGCGGAATCACGGTCGACAATTCGGCGGCCGAGATGAACACTACCATCTATTCGATCTCCGAAAGCCCCAGGGCCGCCGGCCAAATCTGGGTCGGCACCGACGACGGCAATGTCCAGCTGACGCGCGACGGCGGCGGTCACTGGACCAACGTCACCCAGAATCTTGGAATGCCGCCGGGTAATTGGATCAGCTGGGTCGAAGCGAGCCGCTATGATCCGGCCGTCGCTTACGTGACCGACGACCGGCACACGGTCGGCGATTTCGCGCCCTATCTGTATCGCACGACCGACTACGGGCGGACCTGGCAGCGGCTGGTCGGCCCGAACACGCCCGGCGTGCGCGGCTATGCCCATGTCATCAAGGAAGACCGGCTCAATCCGAACATCCTGTTCCTCGGCACCGAGTTCGGGCTCTACATGAGCCTCAACGGTGGGCAGAGCTGGGCCCAGTTCAAGCCGGACAATTTCCCCGACGGGCTCGCGGTGCGCGACATCGCGCTTCAGGAGCGTGACGACGACATGGTGCTCGCGACGCACGGTCGCGGCATCTGGATCGTCGACGACATCAGCCCGCTACGGCAGCTCAGCGCACAGACGCTTGCGAGCAACGTGGTGCTGCTTCCAAGCGGCCCGGTGCAGCAGCGAATCCAGGGCAATGGCGGCTGGGCCGAAGGCGACGCCTCCTATGCCGGCGAGAACCCGCCAGGCGGCGCGACGATCACTTATTATCAGAAGGCGCGGCACGTCATCGGCCGCATGAAGCTCGAGATCCTGGACGCCAACGGAAACGTCGTCGACGAAATCCCGACGTCCAAGCGCCGCGGCCTCAACCGCGTCGAATGGTCGATGCTGACCAAGCCGCCGGTCGTGCCGCCGGCTGCCTCGATCGCCGGATCGTCAACGTCCGGACAGCGCGTGCTGCCGGCCGCCTATACGGTGCGACTGACCGACGCGGGCCAGGTGACGACCGAGCCGCTGAACATCACGCTCGACCGGCGCGCCAAGTACACGGTCGCCGACCGCCAGGCGCAATATGCGGCGTCGGAGCGGATCAAGGGCATGTTCCTGCGCATGAGCAAGCTTGTCGCGCAGATCAACGGCGTGCGCGCACAGGCTGCGGCGATCGCGCAGAGCCCGACAGCGCCGGCCGACGTGAAGGCGGCCGCAGCGCAGCTCGGCGGCAAGACCGGCGCGCTCCGCAAGGAGATCGTCGCGACGACCGAAGGCGGCGCGATCACCGGCGAGGAGCGGCCGACGGCCTATGAGATGGCGCGGATCGACGCGCTCGACCGCGAGCTCAAGGATGTCGAAACCGAGTGGGCGACTCTTCAGGCCGGCGACGTCGCGGCGCTCAATGCGAAGCTCAAAGCCGCGAACCTCCCGCCGCTCAACATCGCGCAGGTGACGTTCGATCCGAATGACCTGCCGCGCGGCGGACGCCTGTCGGCGCTGACCCAGGGGCTCGTCGGACTGCACTTCTACGGGGA
>DATCJM010000047.1:0-2451 GCA_036562805.1 Sphingomicrobium sp. | reverse complement strand
GAGCTGCGGCCTGTACCGTGCATCTTTTTTCGAGCGCTTAGGCTTCTTCGCCGTCGCCTTCACCTTCGGCAGGGGCAGGGGCAGGGGCCGCTTCCGCTGGTGCTTCGGCCGTCGCTCCAGGCTCCGCGTTAGGATCATAGTCCTCGGTGAACGCAGCCGTGTCGCGCTCGAACATCTGCGCCATCACATCGACGCCCTGCGCCTGCAGGTCGGCCTCCTCAGGCGAGCGGGCGACATTGACCTTCACCGTCACAGCAACTTCGGGGTGAAGCGCAATCTTCACCTCGTGCATGCCGATCGACTTGATCGGACGGTCGAGAATGACCTGGCTCTTGGTCACGTGGGCGCCGTCGGCGTCGAGCGCGTCGACGATGTCGCGAGCGCTGACCGACCCGTAAAGCTGGCCGGTGTTCGAAGCCTGGCGGATGAGCTGGACGGTCTTCCCGTCTACGCCCTTCGATGCCTTCTCAGCATCGGAGCGGCGATTGGCATTGTCTTCCTCGATCTTCGCGCGGTTCGCTTCGAAGACCTTGCGGTTGCTTTCGTTGGCGCGGAGCGCCTTTTTGCGCGGCAGCAGGTAGTTGCGGGCAAAGCCGTCCTTCACCTTCACCACGTCGCCGATGGCGCCGAGCTTCTCGACGCGCTCAAGCAGAATGACTTCCATGTCGAGCGCTCCTTATTTCACGACGTAGGGAAGAAGGCCGATGTGCCGCGCGCGCTTGATGGCGCGCGCAAGCTCACGCTGTTTCTTCGAAGAGACGGCGGTGATCCGCGACGGCACGATCTTGCCACGCTCCGACACGAAGCCCTGAAGCAGGCGTACGTCCTTGTAATCGATCCGCGGGGCGTCCTTGCCCGAGAAGGGGCAGGACTTGCGGCGGCGGAAGAAAGCGCGGGCCATTATTCGACCTCCTCTTCACGAGGGCGGAAGTTCGGGCGGTCATCGCGGTCGCCGCGCTCACCACGCGAGCGTTCCTTGTCGCCGCGGCGCATCATCGCCGACGGGCCAGTCTCGTGCTCCTCGACCTTGATGGTGAGGAAGCGGATCACGTCTTCGTTGATGTTGGACTGGCGCTCCAGCTCGGCAATCGCGGCGGCGGGCGCGTCGACGTCGAGCATGACGTAATGCGCCTTTCGGTTCTTCGCGATGCGGTAGGCGAGGCTGCGAAGGCCCCAGTTTTCGGTCTTGGCGACCTTACCGCCATTGTCCTTGATGATCTGGGTGGCGTTTTCCGCGAGCGCATCGACCTGGGCTTGGGCGAGGTCCTGGCGCGCAAGGAAAACATGCTCGTAGAGCGGCATGTTTGAGCGTCTTTCTGTTGGCCGATCGCTGACGTGCCCCACTGGCACGCCCCTCCGGCTGTCTTCCAAAGCAAACCAGCGCGGAAGCATCGCTTCACGCGCCAGCGCGGCGCCTATGACCGACGACCGAGCAAAAATCAAGCCGAAGCCTGAACTTAGGACGAACTGCATTGCACCCACGTAATGACTCGTTCAGCCATGGGAGCAGATAGGCCCATTCACCGTTTTAGGCATGCACGAGTAAGAGGAGTAATCACGATGAAGGCTATCTCGATCAGGCTTGCGGGGGCCTCATTGGTTGCGCTGGCCGCGGCGGGTTGCACCACGTCCGGCATCGGCACCGGGCAAGTGGTCGGCCAGAACGTCGGCGCAACGTTTAACTGGACTCAGAACGGCGGCACGCGTGGCACCATGGTTGCCCAGCTCAGCGACGGCCAGGTGTTCCAGGGTCCGTTCTTCCAGATCACGTCCGAAAGCGTCGTCGACTATGACCCGCTGTGGAACGGCTGGGGCCCGGGCTTCGGCTGGGGCCGTGGCTTCGGCGGCCATTTGTGGGGCGGCGGCTGGGGCGGATGGGGCCCGTGGGGTCCGTCGATGGACACGGTCACGCATTATAGCGGTCAGGTCCTCGCCAACCTGCAGGGGCCGGGCGGCTTCATGCGCTGCGATTTCCGCCTGATGAGCCCGAGCTCCGGCATGGCAGGCGGCGGCCTCGGCACTTGCCAGCTCCCCAGCGGCATGATCATCAACGCGCAGTTCCCGCCGCATCGCGGCTATTATTAAGCACGATGCGGGCTCCGGATTGCGGTCCGGGGCCCACTCGTGGCAAATCGGGGCATGGCGACCCAGCTCAAGCCCGTAGCGCCCGGCCCGGATCCACTCGCCGGCGTGAGCCTGCCGGGATGGCTATATTTCGATCCGGAATTCTTCGGGGCCGAGAAGCGCGCGTTCTTGCGCGCTGCGCCGCAGGTCGTCTGCCATGAGAGCGAAATCGCTGCTCCGGGCGAGTGGCGGAGCCTCGAATATCTCGGCGAGAGTGTGATCGTCATCCGCGGAGACGACGGTGAAGTTCGCGCCTTCTCCAACGTTTGCCGCCACCGCGGTTCACGCCTGGTCGACGGGGCCGGCGGCTGCGCGAAGGTCCTGACC
>DATCJM010000072.1:0-2107 GCA_036562805.1 Sphingomicrobium sp. | reverse complement strand
GTCTCGGCGAGCGGCAGGCTGCTGCGGAGACCCTGGTAGATCAATTGCCGCCGCTCCAGCGCGTGGCGTGTGACGTTGGTGAGCTGGGCAAGAACGGAGAGGCCGGGGCTCGGCTTATATTCCCAGGAAAAGTTGAGGTTAGCGGCCTCCAGCTCGGTGTCGATCTCATCGATCAGGAAGCTCGTCTGGCGGGTCGCGCTCGTGAGAGCGATCGTCCAGGTCGAGTTGAAACGCGGGACGTCATTAGTCAGCGTGACTGAGCCAGTGAACGGCAGATCGTCGGAAATCGGGCGCAGCTCCCCCGTAGTCGGGTCCCGCACCTGCGAGTGAAGCCACGTTCCGGTGCCCTTGAGCTGGCCGCCGGCCATTCCGAAGCGCTCGAGCGGCAGGGTCAAATCAAGCTGGACCGTGTCGCGGCGGCCATTGCCGATATTCCCCGGGGCATTGAAGCCGTCGACCGGAACCTGGTCGATAACCTGCTCCAGTGCCTGATGGCGGAGCGTCAGGACAATATCCGCGCTCTTCCAGAAATGCTTCTCGAACGCCGTCTCGACGACCCACCGCCGCTCGGGCTCGAGCTTTGCGTTGCCCGCGCTCACCACGCCGCTCGACAGGTTGGCGGTGGCTACGAAGTTCGCGAAGTCGAGCTGGCTGACCTCGCGCTCGAAGCGCGTGCGCATCTGGAAATAGTCGGTGGGCGACCAGGTGAGCAGGAGGCGCGGCTTGGGAAAGAAGAAGGATTCCGACGAGGCGATGTCACCCTGCTGGCTGATCGTCGACGCTTCCGCGCGTGCGGTCGCTTCGAGGTTCCAGCGACTGCTGATCCGCCACGTGGCGGTCAGAAATGCTTCGCCGCGCTTCTCCTGGACCCGCGCGTTCGCGTTTGGAATTGCAACCGGGACGCCGTCCTCGCTCAACGACGAATGGCCGTTGAGAAAATTGTAGGCGCCCTCGCCGCCCCCCTCCAACGACAGGTTGCGCGACGGCTCGTAGGTGGCGGTGCCGCGCAAGATGGACTCGCCGGCCGTGTATCCCGTCGACAGGTCCGAGACCACGCCGTCCTCGTTCGATGTCGAGTCATGCGTTCGTTTCCGCAAGGATTGGAGCGCCACGACGTTGAGCTCGACTTCGCCAAGCTGCTTCGTGAAGTCGCCGCCGATCTCGCCTCCGGGCCGATGAAAACGATCGACGATCCGTTCTGACAAGCGCCCGTCCTCCGGCTCGCGGAACAGATGATCTTCCTGCTGATGCGTGCCGGTCAGGTCGAGCGACGCATTGAGGTGAAGCATGCCGCCGAGCCACGGGCTCTGCACGGCCCCGCGAAGCTTCAAGCCTGCGTCAATGTCTTCCTTGCGGCCGCGCGCGTCGCGGATCAGCGCGCCGTCGCCGGCGGTGATCCGCTGAAAGCCCGTTCCCTGCTCGCCGCCCTCTTCGTGATAATATTGAGCGGAACCCGAAAGATCATGATCACCGCTTCGACGGATGAAGTCGAGCTGTCCAGCCGGCATGATCCTGCCATCGCTATACGCGTTGTTGATGCCGGTGGCCGTCATCTCGGTTCTGGCCGTGCGGAGCAGGATGACATTGGCGAGGACGGTATGCCCCTGCATATCGATCCCGGGCACGCCGCCGCGGATGATATCAATGCGAATCACGCTCGTGGCGGGGATGCGTCTGAGGATGTTGTCGAGCGCATCCGCCTTTGTTGAGGGCCGTTCGCCATCGATGAGCACGTTCCCCGCGGCGCCCGCGAAGCCGCGAACGCTTGCGCCGGTGTCTAGAGTGAACCCTGGCAACCTTGCGATCATGTCCAGCGCCGTGTTTGGACGCGCGGATGCGAAGAAGGAGGCGGGATAGGAACTCGTGGCGGAAGGCCCAGTGGCCGGCGCGGCCTGTAGTTGCGCGGCAAAAGCTATCGCCATGACAATCATCGCCGACAGCTTAGCCGAACCGTTGGGACAGGCGATCCCCTAAATAGGCGGGGCCGATGCGTGCAACACGGACGGAAGTGAGATCAATCTGGAAGGTGTTGGCGATAATCGGGCTCGGAGCAGCGCTTGGTTTCGCTTTGTGGAATGGCTGGCATTACGGCTAATCAATGCCGATG
>DATCJM010000071.1:0-3984 GCA_036562805.1 Sphingomicrobium sp. | reverse complement strand
CGGAAAAAGCCACAGGCGGCCGCTAAACGGTCGCTAGCCCGCAGCCCGCCGGGTTCAGCTCGACGTTCATGTGCGCAGCGACGGCTTCGACCCACTTCACCACCATCTCCACCTCCTCATGGTGGGCGGATTCCGCGGCGCTCTGGTCGGCCGCGCGCTGGTCGTTCCCATAGTCGAGCGCGGAAAATTTGCTGTGGCGCGCGAACGTCGGCCCGGTCACGATCGCGTCGATCGCGCTCTCATCCAGACCGAGGTCGAAAAGCCGCCCGATGCGAAGCAGGGTCTCGGCCGGACGCCCGAGGAAGTCGGCGCTTTCGATCAGCATCACCCGGTCGCCCATGCGCTCGGCGACCTTGTGGAAATGATGCAGCTGCATGACCCAGGCGAGGCCGAGCGCCTGGAGGTCGGTGAGGATGAAGGTCTCGTCGTTGCTGTAGCCAAAGTCGAGCGACGTCCATCTCACGGCGCTCTGGAACAAGGTCCGGCCCCAGATCCGCCCCCACATGCCGCGGTTGAGGATCGAACGGAGCAGCGAACGGACGTCCGAATAAAGCAGGACTGCGCGGCTGTCGCCCCTCGCTTCGAGCGCGGGGATCGCAAGGCGATTGGCGATGTTCGAAGGCTTGACGACCGTCCTTTCGCCGGGCGCGAAGGGGCGCGCGAGCAGCCGGAGCACGAGACGCAGCCGCTCGCGGTTCGACGCATCGTCGTTTCGAATCAGACGGTTCGCGAGATTGATGAGGACATCCGGCTCCTTCAAGCCGTGGCTGCGGCCCGGGATGTCCAGCGCCTTCAGCATCAATGTCGAGCCGCAGAAGGCCGTATGGAAGATGAAGTGAAGGGGCGCTTCGGGCGCTTCACCGACGCATGCAGCAATCGCGGTCGCCGGATGCGTGACCTTGCGAAAGTCGTTCTTGAAGTGCTCGTCGCTGAGGAACATCAGCTCCTCGCGGCGGGCCCGCTCGACGAAGACCGACGTCAGCATCGAACCGCCAAGGTCGTAAGTATGAGGAAGCCATCGGGGATCGGTCGCGACGTCGCGCGCCGATCCGCTAGCCAACGCGCTTGACCTTGATCCCGTTCTGGCCGGGGATCGACAGCCAGTAGCTGCCGAGCACCCCGCGTTTGACGATCACTTTCTTGCCGGGCCGAGCGTCCAGGCCGGGCCAATCGTCGGTCTGGGTCCAGACCGAACCGTCATCGAGCGTGATCAGCCAGCCGCCGTCCGAATTATGGCCGGTGCCTTTGATCGTCGCATCGATCTGACTGATCTCGCCATTGCTGCCGAAGATGCCGCCGAAATTCGGGATGGTGAAGCCGAACAGCGAGCGGCCCGCCTCGCGAACTCGCTCCTTGTCGATCATGACCAGATCGCGGCTCGCAATCGCCTGCTGCATGGCGGTCACCTGGCGGTCGTAGCATGCGAGTCGCTGCTCCGCGCCGGCGATGCTGCGGCAGGCGATCAGCTGCTGGACCTGCGCGGGTGTTCCGGTTTGAACGGATCGCGCGACTGCAGCGGGCGCAGTGGCGGTCACGATGGCGGCGGCGAGCAGGAGCTTGCGGTTTCTCATTGGAATTTAAGCCCTCCCTGGCCCGGTCCACACTAGGTGCGGGCATTGATTCGGCGCAAGGGACCGCTGTTGCAAAATTGATACAGCGCTTTGACAACTTGCCCGTAACGACCCGCGAAGCGTTGCCAGCCTCTCCACGCTTCACCTATCAAAAGGAGCAGTTCGGCAAATTTCTATTTTGCCGATCCACGGCAGCCGTGGCCCCGCGCTCGGCTAGTGAAGGGGAAGAATACATGAACCTCGATTTCCGTCAGCGTCTTCTCGCTACGACGCTTCTCGTTGGCGCAAGCATGGTCGCCACGCCTGCTTTCGCTCAGGATGCGCAGCCGGCGACGCCGCCGACCTGCCCCCCGGGCGTTGCTCCGGGCACAGGTGGCTGCATTGAAGGCGCGACTCCGCAGACTCCGGTTACCACGGGGCCGCAGTCGGCTGTCCCGCCCGCTACGGTGGGCACCAACGCGCAGGGCGCTCCGGCGACCGGGCAGCAGGAAATCATCGTCACCGGTTCGCGCATTCCGCAGCCGAACCTGTCAACGGCCAGCCCGGTGACCACGGTCACCAGCCAGGAAGTCAAGGTTTCGGGCACGACCCGTACCGAGGACCTCGTCAACTCGCTGCCGCAGGTCTTCGCTGCGCAGGGTTCGAACGTTTCGAACGGTGCCAGCGGAACGGCCACGGTCGACCTTCGCGGCCTCGGCTCGAAGCGCAACCTCGTTCTGGTCAACGGCAAGCGCCTTCAGGCAGGCGACACCGGCAACCCGGTGGCCGACATCGACTTCATCCCGAACCAGCTGATCAAGCGCGTGGACGTGCTGACCGGCGGCGCTTCGGCGGTGTACGGTGCCGACGCCGTCGCGGGCGTTATCAACTTCATCATGGACACGACGTTCACGGGCTTCCGCATCGACGGCGAAGCGAGCGTCTTCCAGCACTTTAACAACACCTCTCCGGGCATCATTGCTGCAAACACCGCCCGTCACTTCCTTCCGCCGCACGGCAATGTCGTGAACGGCGGAGCGCAGGACATTGCCGGCATGTTCGGCGCAGCGTTCGACGACGGCCGCGGCCATGTCACGGTCTATGCGACCTATCGCAGCCAGGATCCGATCCTGGAATCGACGCGCGATTATTCGTTCTGCACGCTGCAGGCGAACTCGCCGGCGAAGATCACGTCGCTCGGCCGCACCTTCAACTGCGGCGGTTCGTCAACCTCGAACCAGGCGACCTTGTTCACCAACGTCGGCACGTTCCACGTCGCGGGCAACCAGTTCGTTCCGGGAACCGTTCCGTTCAACTTCGCGCCGTTCAACTACTTCCAGCGTCCTGACGAGCGTTACACGTTCGGCGGCTTCGCCGACTACGAGATCGCGCCGGGCGCGCATCCGTACGTCGAAGCCATGTTCATGGACGACCATACGGACGCGCAGATCGCCCCGTCGGGCGACTTCTTCAACACCAACACCATCAACTGCGACAACCCGTTGCTGTCGGCGCAGCAGCTGGCGACCATCTGCGTCCCCGCCAACACGTTCGTCGACCAGAATGGCGTGACGCAGGCGATTGCCTACCTCGGACGACGCAACGTCGAGGGTGGCGCTCGTGACGACGATCTCCGCCACGACGACTTCCGTGTCGTGGCCGGCCTGCGCGGCGATCCGCTGCCCGGCATTTCCTACGACGTCTACTATCAGACCGGTCACACGATCCGTCAGGAGAACTTCAGCAACGACCTTTCGTCGCTTCGCCTGAAGTTCGCCCTCGACGCAGTGACCGATCCGGCGACGGGCCTGCCGGTCTGCCGCGCGGTCCTGCAAGGGAATCCGGCGGCCGCCGGGTGCGTGCCGTTCAATCCGTTCACGACTGGCGGCATCACGCAGGAGCAGGAACACTTCCTCGAAGTGCCGTCATTCCAGCACGGCGTGATCAACGAGAATATCGCCCACGCTGACGTGACGCTCACCGGTTCGGACTACGGGCTCCAGACGCCCTGGTCGGACACCGGCATCGGCCTGAACGTCGGTGTCGAATACCGCAAGGAATCGTTGGACTTCCGCGACGACCTCGAAGCGCAGACCGGCGACCTTGCTGGCTCCGGTGGCCCGACGCCGCCGGTCTCCGGCCACTTCGACGTGCGTGAGGCCTTCGCCGAGCTGCAGGTGCCGATCATCGAACACAGCTTCATCGAGGAGCTGGCGCTCGACGGCGGTTACCGTAAGTCGACCTACCATCTGGGCGGGAACAGCACGAGCACGAACACCTACAAGCTCGAGGCGCGCTTCGCTCCGATCGCCGACGTTCGGTTCCGGGCCAGCTACAACCGGGCTGTCCGCGCACCGAACATCGTCGAACTGTTCTTCCCGCAGGCTCTCGGCCTGACCGGTAACCAGGATCCGTGCGCCAACCAGACTTCAAC
>DATCJM010000385.1:0-4032 GCA_036562805.1 Sphingomicrobium sp. | reverse complement strand
GCGCGGAAGAAGCTGCCTTACGAGACGAATGCGCCGGCGCTCGAGTTGCGGCGGCTCTATCTCAGGAGCAGCGCGCATGGACGGGGCATTGCCGACAGCCTGATGAAATGGGCGTTGGAGGAAGCTGCGCGGCGGGGAGCGCGGGAGCTCATCCTCTCCGTCTACGTCGACAATCACCGTGCGCGCCGTTTCTACGAGCGCTACGGGTTCGAGGCGGTCGGGCGCTACGACTTCATGGTCGGCACCCATGCCGACGAAGATTTGATCCTGCGCCACATCATCATGCAGGCGCATGCATGAGCGACGTCGAAGTGATCCGCGCCATCTCGCTCGGCACGCTGCCGCACGGGTTTCTCGGCCGGCGCGGCGGTGTGTCGGTCGACGAGGTTGCCGGGCTCAATGTCGGTTACGGAAGCAGCGACGACCGCAACGCGATCGATGAGAATCGACGGCGCGCCATTGCGGCACTGGCACCAAACTTCGAGCTCGCCACAGTTCACCAGGTCCATTCGGCCGAGGTGGTGGTTGCCGAACAACCGTGGCCGCAGGGTGAGCGGCCGCGTGCCGACGCGATGGCGACCGATCGTCCCGGGCTGCTGCTCGGCATCCTGACAGCTGATTGCGCTCCGGTGCTGTTTGCCGACGAGCAGGCGGGTGTCATTGGAGCCGCCCATGCCGGCTGGCGCGGTGCATTGGCGGGCGTCACGGATTCGACGATCGCGGCCATGGAGCGGCTTGGAGCCCGCCGCGATAACATCCACGCGGCAGTCGGCCCGTGCATCGCCCAGCCGTCCTATGAAGTGGACGAGGCGTTTCGCCTCCGCTTCCTGGAACAGGACGGCGACAACGGGCGCTTTTTCGCGTCCACCGGCGGCGCCAGGCCCCACTTCGACCTTGAGGGCTATGTCGTGCACCGCCTGCTCGCGGCAGGCATCGGCGAGGTCGAAGCCCTCAACCTCGACACCTATGCCGATGCGGACCGATTCTACAGCTATCGTCGTGCGACGCACCGCGGCGAATCCGATTACGGGCGGCAGCTCAGCGCCATCGCGGTTAACGACCGCTAACCCTGTTCCAATGCGGAACAGCGCGGATTGCGCTGTCGCTTCGCTGGCCGAATCCTTTCAAGCGGTCGGCCGAAACGAGTGGAGCTTCGGCAATGATCAACTTCGTCAGGCTGTTTCGCGACGAGCAGGGCATCGGCACCATCGAATATGCGCTGGTCGCGATGCTCATCGCGGTCGGCGCACTGTCCGCTTATGCCAACCTTGGTGACAGGGTTCAGGCCCATTGGTCCGACAGCTATCAAAAAATTTCCACCCACCTCGGGTGAGACGCTGAACGCCGTGCCCTAGCGGCGCCCGCGGCCTGTGATTAGGGAGACTCGCGAACGAGGAGACCTGATTTGGCCAGCGAGAATGAGAATGAGATCAGCGGCACGCCAGGGCGGCGGCCGCGGCCATCGACGACGACCATCGGCAATCACAAGCTGAAGCCCGGCACCTTGATGATGGGCTATGGCTTCGATCCGGAGCTTAGCGAAGGGTCGCTCAAGCCGCCGATCTTCCTCACCTCGACCTTCGTGTTCGAAAGCGCTGCGGCGGGTAAGCGCTTCTTCGAAGGCGTGACGGGCAAGCGGCCGGGCGGTGCAGAAGGCCTCATTTATTCGCGCTTCAACGGGCCGAACCAGGAGATCCTCGAAGATCGCCTCAGCCTTTGGGAAGAAGCCGATGACGCGCTCGCATTCTCGAGCGGCATGTCGGCGATCACCACTTTGCTGCTCACTTTCGTCCAGCCCGGCGACGTGATCGTGCAGTCGGGACCGATTTACGCTGCGACCGAGACCCTTATCGGCAAGATCCTGGGACGGTTCGGAATCACCTGGCTCGATTTCCCGTCAGGCTCGACGCGCGAGGAGATCGACGCGGTGATCGCGCAGGCGAAGGAAAAGGGTCGCGTCGCGCTCATTTATCTCGAAAGCCCGGCCAATCCGACCAACCAGCTCGTCGACGTCGAAGCTGTACGCGCGGCGCGCGACGCGGCGTTTGGGCCCAACGAGCGGCCGCCGATCGCAATCGACAACACCTTCCTGGGTCCGCTGTGGGCCAAGCCGCTCGCGCAGGGCGCCGACCTGTCGGTCTACAGCCTGACCAAATATGCCGGCGGGCATAGCGACCTCGTCGCCGGCGGGCTCGTCGGCAAGCAGGGCGTGATCGACCAGGTGCGCACCATGCGCAACACGATGGGCACGATCTGCGACCCGAACACGGCCTGGATGCTCCTGCGAAGCCTGGAGACGCTCGAGCTTCGAATGAGCAGGGCAGGGGAGAATGCGGCGCGCGTGTGCGAGTTCTTGCGCGGGCATCCCAAGGTCGAGAAGGTCGGCTATCTCGGCTTCCTGGAAGAGGGATCGCGGCAGGCGGACATCTACCGCCGCCATTGCAGCGGCGCCGGATCGACCTTCTCGCTCTACCTCAAGGGCGGCGAGAAGGAGGCGTTCGCCTTCCTCGACGCGCTCCAGATCGCCCACCTCGCCGTAAGCCTGGGCGGGACCGAAACGCTGGCGAGCGCGCCAGCGGCGATGACTCATTTGTCGGTGCCCGACGATCGCAAGGCGCAGCTCGGAATCACGCCGAACCTCGTTCGCATATCGATCGGGGTCGAGGACGCCGACGACCTGATCGCCGACTTCGCCAACGCGCTGGAAGCGGTCTAGCCCCAGTCCTCGATCGCCCATCCGCGCTGCTCCGCGAGCTGGCGGAGCTTGCCGTGCGGGTTGACCGCCACCGGCTCGTCGGCCCACTCGAACGCAGGCTGGTCCGACACGTGATCGGAATAGAAGCGGACGTGCCCGTGGACGCCTTTGAGGCCTGAAGTCTCGACCCACTCGGCGATCATCCGCATCTTTGCCGGGCCATAACAATTTTCGCCCGCAATCTTTGCATGGACGCGATCATCGAGGCCGATGACCGAGCCGGTTCCGATTACATCATCGAACCCCAGGCGCTCCGCGATCCTGTCGGCGTAAAGACGGTATGAGGCAGTAGCGAGAACGACGCGGCGGCCCTGTGCCTTGTCGCGCGCGATGGCCTTTCGAGCACCGGGCCGGATGTTCGCCGCGACCTGCTCGTTCGCGAAACTGTCGACGAGCGGTTTGAGCTGAGCGGGAGGAATGCGCGGTCCGATCAGCAGGTGATGCATGATCTCCTTGAGCCGTGCGCGATCTATCGCTCGAACCACGTAAGCAAGCAGCGGACCGAGGAGGAGCGGGAACAGCAGCAGCCGCCACGGCGCTCGCCGACGCGCGCAGTGAAGCAGGAACGGCGTATAGGTCGGCCGCCTGGTTACCGTCCGGTCCATGTCGTAGATCGCGAGGTCGGTCATGCTTTGCCGGCGAGGATGGCTTCGACGATCGTGTGGTCGACCGGCTTGTCGACATCGACGCAGGCGAGCGGATTGCTGAGCACCACGACGCGCGCGCTCATCCCCAGCCTGCCCGCGACCGCGGCGACGCTCTGCTCTATGGTCCGCAGGCGAAGCATTGCGCCGAGGACGAGCATCGGCCCCAGTGCCGCGAGGACGCGCCAGCCCTTCTTTCGGTCCTGCTCGACCGAGCGCCATTGTTCGATCGCCGCAAGCGCCTTGATCGATCCGAAGGCGAACAGGTTGGCGCCGGAATAAGCGCCGCCGCGAAACGCGATCCACGTGCGCTTCGATTGCGGCAGCCGCTCCATCAATGCCTGTCGCTCGACGACGCCGATCCCGAGGTCTGCGCCTGCCGCGCTGTCGATGAATTCGCCCACCATGTCGGCGTCGAGGAGCGCATGGTCCGCCGTCGTGACCAGGATCGGAAATTGCGCGCTCCGCTGGAGGATCAGCTGCTCGATCGTCTCGGCAATCGTGCCCTGCGACTCCTCAATCTTGATACGGCGATTCTTGGGGAGCACGGCAGCGACCGTTTCGGGCGACTGGCTGACCACCAGGATCCTGGCCACGGGCTTCGTTGCGAGGAGCGCGCGCACGGGCCTGCAC
>DATCJM010000368.1:0-1955 GCA_036562805.1 Sphingomicrobium sp. | reverse complement strand
ATGGAGCCGCTGCAGAAGGTCGCCGAAACGCATGGCGGCATTGCGCTCGGCTGCGACGTCACCCGTCCGGACCAGATCCGCAACGCCTTCGATGAAGCCCGGACGTTGAACGGCCCGATCGACCTGTTGATCGTCAACGCGGGGATCGCCGAGAGCGCGCCGTTCCACAAGATGAGCCGCGAAAGCTGGGACCGGATCGTCGCGACCAACCTCACCGCCGCATTCGATTGCGCGCGCGCGGCGATCGGCGACCTGCTCAAGAGCGACAGCGGCCGGCTCGTCTTCGTCGCGTCTGTCGCCTCGCTCCGCGGCGTTCCGTACGCCGCCCATTACGCGGCCTCGAAGCACGGCCTCCTCGGCCTGATGCGCAGCCTCGCCGCCGAATATGCGAAGACCAGCCTGACCGTGAACGCGGTGTGCCCGGGCTATGTCGACACGCCGATGACCGACCAGTCGGTCGCCCGCGTCTCCCAGATCACCGGCCGCAGCAGCGAGGATTCGCGCGCCGCGATCCAGGCCATGAATGCGAGCGGGCGCCTCGTCGATCCGCAAGCGATCGGCAACGTCATCGCCATGCTGTGCCTGCCGCTCAGCCGCGACATCAACGGCGCCGCGGTGACCATCGACGGAGGGACGAGTGCATGACCTTCGACCCGGCGAAATTTAAGCCCCAGCATTTCGACTGGACGTTCGACAGCGGCGTCGCGACGATCACGCTCAACCGGCCCGAGCGGAAGAACCCGCTGACCTTCGACAGCTACGAGGAATTGCGCGCCACCTTCTACGCGCTCGACCATGATTATGGCGTCAAGGTCGTCGTCCTGCGCGGCGCCGGCGGCAATTTCTGCTCGGGCGGGGACGTCCATGAGATCATCGGCCCGCTGACGAAGATGAACAGCGCCGGTCTCCTTCGCTTCACGCGCATGACCGGCGACCTCGTCCGCGCGATGCGCCACTGCCCGCAGCCCGTGATTGCCGCCGTCGAGGGCGTGTGCGCCGGAGCCGGTGCGATCCTCGCCATGGCAAGCGACATCCGCTTCGGCCAGCCCGGCTGCAAGACGAGCTTCCTGTTCACCCGTGTCGGCCTTTCGGGCGCCGACATGGGCGCGTGCGCGATCCTTCCGCGTCTGATCGGCCACGGACGCGCCGCCGAGCTTTTGTTCACCGGCCGCGCGATGACCAGCGACGAAGGCGCCGCCTGGGGCTTCTACAACCGCGTCGTCGAGGACGTGATGGCCGAGGCCTATGCGCTCGCCGCCGAGCTCGCCCGCGGTCCGACCATCGCCCATTGCATCACCAAGCGTCAGCTCGACGTCGAGTGGAACATGAGCATCGACCAGGCCCTCGAAGCGGAAGCCCGGGTCCAGGCCCGCTGCATGGAAACCAACGACTTCAAGCGCGCCTACGACGCGTTCGCCAACAAGCAGAAGCCCGTCTTCCAGGGTAATTGATGCCGGACCGCTCCTTCCTCTCGTGGCCTTTCTTCGCACCTTGGCACCGCGACCTTGCAGCGGAGATCGAGCAATGGTGCGGCGACAATCTCGCGCGCCCGCACGGCAACGATCTCGACGCCGAATGCCGCGCGCTCGTCCAGCGGCTCGGTGCCGCGGGGCTGCTCAAGCTCTGCGTCGGTGACGCCGACCGCCGCCCCGACGTACGCAGCCTCGCCATTGCGCGCGAAACGCTCGCCTACCATAGCGCGCTCGCCGATTTCGCCTTCGCGATGCAGGGGCTCGGCTCGGGCGCGATCTCCTTGTTCGGGACCGTCGAGCAGAAGCGCGAATGGCTTCCCCGCGTCGCCGCCGGCGAAGCGGTCGCCGCCTTCGCGATGACCGAGCCCGACTGCGGGTCAGACGCCGCCAACTTGCAGACCTCGGCGATGCGCGACGGCAACGAATGGGTGCTGGTCGGCGAAAAGTCCTACATCTCGAACGGCGGCATCGCGGATTTCTATC
>DATCJM010000352.1:0-2318 GCA_036562805.1 Sphingomicrobium sp. | reverse complement strand
GACATCATCCGCCTCGCGATCGGCCATTACCGCGGCCGCATGAGCGAGGTCGCGCGCCGCCTCGGCATCGGCCGCTCGACACTCTATCGCAAGCTTGGCGGCCTCGGGATCGACACCACGGCGGCTTAAGCGCGCGGCGTCAGTGCCTGGTCGCGGAGGCCGCGCCAGACCCTCAGCGCCTGCACGGTCTCGAACACGTCGTGGACGCGGAGGATCTGGACGCCCTGTTCGACTGCTTTCAGCGCGAATGTGACGCTGCCCGCGACCCTGCGATCCACCGGCGCTTCGGACGATAGCGCGCCGATCGTCCGCTTGCGGCTTGCACCGAGCACGACCGGGCAGCCCAGCGAATGGAGCATGGCGAGGCCGCTCGTCAGCTCGAGGTTGTGCGCGAGCTTCTTTCCGAAGCCGAAGCCCGGGTCGATCAGGATCTTGTCGCGCGCCATGCCGGCATCCTGAGCTGCGGCAATCCGATCTTCGAGCCACAGATACACCTCGACGAGGACGTCGTCGTAATGCGGGTCCTCCTGCATCGTCTCCGGCGGGCCCTGGTGATGCATCAGGACGACCGGCACGTTCGAAGCAGCGACGACGCTGGCGGACCGCGTGTCGTAGGTGAGCGCCGACACGTCGTTGATCATCCGCGCGCCCGCTTCGAGCGCTGCCGTCATGACGTCAGCCTTGCGCGTGTCGACGGAGACGGCTGCACCGCCGCTCGACAGCTGGCGAATGACGGGAACGACGCGCTCGATCTCGTCGCCTTCCCAGATATGCCGCGCGCCGGGGCGAGTGGATTCTCCACCGACGTCGATGATTGCAGCGCCTTCGGAAGCCATGTCGGCGCCGCGCTCCGCCGCGGCAGCGGCGTCCGCGAACTGTCCTCCGTCGGAAAAGCTGTCGGGCGTCGCATTGACGATGGCCATCACCTGCGGCTGGTCGAGCCGGATCGTTCGCTCGCCCAACTGCAGCGCCGCCCGCGGCGAGGTCAGCGCCTTCCACTGTGCGGCCATGTCGTCATCGAATCGGTTCTCTATTCCTTCGACCGGCACCAACTCCGTTGCGGCGCGCTCATGGCCGTCGATGGCGATGAGCTCGGCGGCCGCGAACCAGTTCATCCCGCCCGCAAGCCGCGCGACCTTTCCGTCATAGCCGAAAGGCGAATCGACGAAGGCTGTCGGGCGGATGAGCGTGCGCATAACCGCGCTATAGCGCGGCGAGATGCTGTTGCCGCAAGGCGTCCAGAGGCTTTAGCGCGCCACTCTCTTCGACATGCCAGAAGGTCCAGCCATTGCACGACGGGGCATTCTGGAGGGCCGCGCCGACCTTGTGGATCGATCCGGCGTGCGTGCCGCATGCGAGTGAACCGTCGGCGCAAACCTCGGCCTTCCAGCGGCGTTTCGCGTCGGTGAGCGACGTTCCGGGAGGAACGAGCCCGCTTTCCACCAACACGCCGAAGGCGACGCGCGGCTGCTCGCGCTTGTCGGGCACCGTGCGCATCGCGCTTTCGTCGAGCGGAAGCGTGGAATCGATCCGCTCGCGCGCGACCTTCACATAAGCATTTTCGCGTTCGATCCCGATCCAGCGGCGCCCCAGGCGGCGTGCGACGGCACCGGTCGTGCCCGTGCCAAAGAACGGGTCGAGGACGACATCGCCCGGCTTCGTGCAGGCAAGCAGGATCCGATAGAGCAATGCCTCCGGCTTCTGTGTCGGATGCGCCTTGGAACCGTCCGCGCCCTTCAGCCGCTCCGCGCCGGCGCAGATCGGGAACGACCAGTCGGAGCGCATCTGAAGGTCGTCGTTCAGCGCTTTCATCGCGCGATAATTGAAGGTGTAGCGCGCCTTCTCGTCCTTTGCGCACCAGATCAGCGTCTCGTGGGCATTGGTGAAGCGCGTGCCGCGGAAGTTCGGCATCGGATTGGTCTTGCGCCAGACGACGTCGTTCAAGATCCAGAATTCCGCGTCCTGGAGCAAGGCCCCGACACGGTAGATGTTGTGATAGCTGCCGATCACCCAGATCGTGCCGTCGTCCTTGAGGATTCGCCGCGCCTGCTCGAGCCAGTCGCGGGTGAAGTCGTCATAGGCAGCGAGGCTCTCGAACTTGTCCCATTCGTCGTCGACGGCATCGACCCGGCTGCCGTCGGGTCGGAACAGGTCGCCACCGAGCTGAAGATTGTATGGCGGATCGGCGAAGATCATGTCGACGCTCTTGTCGGGAATGCGCGCCATTTGGGCGATGCAATCGCCTTCGAGGATCGTATCGAGCGGCAGGTCGCGTCTTGCGGCTTTCGCCGGGCGAAACGACGTCGGCTGCTCCGCGA
>DATCJM010000332.1:0-6903 GCA_036562805.1 Sphingomicrobium sp. | reverse complement strand
GCGTGAGACGTTTCCAACCGTCCTTAACTTTCGGTAGTTAACGTCCGGTAACTGGTCCCGTTATCCCCCTACCGTTTAACAGAAACTTAGCGCGGGCGATTCGCCTCACCCGCAGGGGGTAAGCTTCAAAATCCACGCGAGGCGAGGGGGCAAAAGCCATGAAGAGAGCAATTCTTGCAACGACGGCGCTCGTCGCGTCGTCTTTTATGTCCAGTCAGGCTCTGGCGGTGACCGGAACCATTCCCGATCAGACGCCGTCCGCTGACACAGTCGCCGCGCGCGACGCCGTCTGCAGCGCGCTGATCACCGGGCTCAACGCAAATGCGACCGACGGGATCACTTACACCGTCGTCGGCAGCTTCACGGGCCAGAGCAGCGTCTATGGCGCCGAAGTTTCGGGCACCCGCGTCGAGATCCCCGGAACGCGGCAGATCGCGCCCGGTGCGCATGTCCTGTCGTTCACCAACGTGGACGCGTCGGGCGCTACGCACCTGAGCCGCAACGGTCAAAGCCCGAACATCTTCGCGACCGACGCAGTTGCGCACACGGTGACGTACGATAATTCGACGTACGACTTCAATGCGACGTACAACATCACGACGACGTTCTCGTATGCCTGCGACGTCACCCAGCACATTCCGGCCACTCCGAGCACCACCCGTCTCGAGACACAGGGTGAATGCGCCGACCGCGTCGCGCACGATCCGGACCTCGGGCCGCACGTGAACCCGGGGCAGTATTGCCTCATTCTGAGCAACCGCCAGATGATCACTGTGCCGGGCACCCCGGCTCAGGACAATGCGGACCCGCAGGATAGCTCGACGGGCACGCTCGACCAGGCCGGCACCGCGTCCGGGCAGGATACGGAACTCAACGGAGGCCCGTACACCTTCCAGAACCAGAGCCTTCAGGTTTCGGCAGTGGTCTGCAACTCACCGGGATCGAAGGGCGGCACCTGGAGAGCCCAGAACGGCTACCTCGGACTGGGCGGCGCGTGCAGCACGGCGACGTTCCTGAGCCTCCCGCCGAACACCGGCATCCCGTCGGTTTCGCTTCCGACGAGCTAATTCACTAGCGGCCCAGAACCGCGCGTGGACGCCCTGCCCGACTTCGCGTCGGGCAGGGTAGCGCGGGCAGTGCTCCGGGTCGCGCTTTTCTTGCAGCCTTTTCTGGGGGGGCGGCACCATGGATCGACGTCGAAGAAAAAGGGGCCGAAGCCGCATCGCCATTGCCGTGCTGCTGGCCGGCGCTGCAGCTCCCGCGCTTGCCGCCGCAAGCGCGACCGTCTCGGAAACAGCCGACGCCGGCCAAGCGCACGGCGACCAGACCACGCCGAACGATCAGACGATCTATGTGACGGCACCGCCGCTGTTCCGCGACATCCTGCCGGAACGCAGCCTCGATCAGGACGCGATCGACAGTTACGGCGCGAGCACCGTCGACGAAATACTGAACGATATTCAGGTCGAGCTGGGCGACGACGCTGAGCAGCCTCTGATCATCGTCAACGGACAGCGCATCAACGACCTCGACGAGATTGGTTCGCTTCCCGTGGAAGTACTTCGCAGCATCCAGGTATTTCCGCGCGGATCGGCAGTACGCGTTGGCGGCACGTCGACCCAGCGAGTGATCAGCGTCACGCTGAAGCGTTACCTGCGCACCGAAACGCTGACCGCGGCGCACAAGATCGCAACGGATGGCAACTGGAACGCCGACCGCGGTCAGGCGATGGTGACCAGCGTCAAGGGCGATACGCGGGCGAACCTCACCTTCAGGATCAATGACGAAAGCGCGCTTCTGGAGAGCCAGCGCGAGATTATCCAGCCACCCCTGTTCACTCCGTTCGCGCTGCCAGGCAACATCGTCGGCTTTCCGAACACAAGCGGCGAGATCGATCCGCTGCTGAGCGCATTGGCAAGCGAGCAGGTCACCGTCGTTCCGCTTCCGACCTCCGGTCCGCCGACGCTCGCCCAGCTCGCGGCGTTGGCAAACGAGAAGAATGTAACCGACCTGGGCCAATTCCGGACGATCCGTCCCAAATCGCGGAGCTACGACGTCAACGGTACGTTCGCGACCCGTCTCGCGCCCTGGTTGACGATGAACGCGACGGCGCAGTGGAATCGCAACAGCAGTGATTCCCTAAGAGGGCTGCCGACAGGATTGTTCATCCTGTCGCCGACCGACTCCTTCTCCCCCTTCTCCGATGACGTGGGCCTTGCGATCTATGGCAGGCACCCGCTGCGTTCCTCGGCCACGTTAAGCAACAGAGAAGGGAACGTCACTTTCGACGCCAATTGGGGAAGCTGGCAGGGCAACCTCAACCTTCGCCACGACGACTCGAACACGATCTTCCTGACCGAAAGCCAGACGACTTTCGGCAGCATCGTGCTCGCCGACACCGTCAACCCGTTCGGTGCCGATCTCAGCGATCTGATCGGGCTGCGGACCGATCGCACGTCAACGCGGTCGCATGACAGTCTTGCGGACCTGACGTTGAACGGGCCGGTGATTGCAGTTCCGGCAGGCAACGTGCTTGCGGTCGTCGAAGGGCGCCTCGCGCGAGACCGGCTCGATTCGACAAGCAGTTTCTCCGCGTTCGGAAACGGCTCGTTCCGCCGCACTGAACAGACCGTCCGCGGCGAGCTGGAGATACCGCTGACCAGCGCGCAGTTCATGCCTGCAGTCGGGGTGCTTAGCGCCAGCGTCCAATATGCTCGCTCGCATTTTTCCGATTCGCAATCGGTGAATCACCATACGTATGGCCTCACATGGGAGCCGCGGCCGGTGCTGCGGCTGCACGTGTCGGTCGACGAGACCGATTTGCCCGCCCCCATTCAGACGCTCGGCAATCCGGTGGTGGTGACGCCGGAGGTGCGGGTGTTCGATCCCCTCACCGGCCAGACGGTGGACGTGACACAGATCACCGGCGGCAATCCGTTCCTCTTGCCGCAGAAGACGAAGATCCGTGACGTCAGCGCCGTATTGAGACTCGTCCCGAAGCTCAACTTGCAGCTCAATGCCGATTATACCGACTCCGATATCCGGAACTTCGTCTCGGTGCTTCCGCAGGCGAGCGCAGCGGTCGAGCTTGCATTCCCCGACCGCTACATCCGCGATCCCAACGGGGTGCTGACGACCGTCGATCTCACGCCCGTCAACTTCGATTCGCACCACGAGAAGAGGCTCCGGTGGGGCCTCACCATGAACGCCAAGCTCAGCAGCACGCCGCCCCCGCAAGTCCCCGGGCAGCCGCATGTCGCGGTGCGTCCGAGCACCTATTTCCAGCTCACCGCATCGCATACGATCGTGTTTTCGGATCAGATCGTCATCAGGCCCGGTCTTCCGCCTGTGGATCTCCTTGGCGGCGGCGCGATCGGGATCGGCGGCAGCCGCCCGCGCCATCAGGTCGATGCGACCGCAGCGCTGACTTCCGGCGGCATGGGGGCGCGAATCGGAGTGACCTGGCGCGGTCCCAACGAGCTGCTGAGCCGGCTGAACGGGACGACGGACACACTCCACTTCTCGTCCGTGCTGGCGATGAATGTCCGTGCCTTTACGGACCTCAAGCGAGTCATTCCGCATGCGGCATGGGCGCGAAGCCTTCGCATCTCGCTCGATGTGCTGAACGTGACCAATTACCGCCAGCGCGTGCACGATTCATTCGGCAACACGCCGCTCCAGTATCAGCCGGCTTATCGCGATCCGCTCGGCCGGACGATCGAGGTCGAGCTGCGCAAGGTCTTCTAACGCCGGGCGAGCTTGCCCAACATCAAGCGAAGCAACGGTTTTGCCGATGCGCGTGTTGAGCACGGCAAAAGGAGAGCCAGACGTGGCCGAGACCGCCCGCACCGCCGGAAGCAACATCGCGCGCACGATTCTTGCAATCATCATCGGGCTGATCGGCCTGTGGCTGCTGGTCTTCGGAGCCGAACTGGTCGCGCTAGGCGGGAGTCCTTATTACCTGATCGCCGGCGCGGCGCTGATCGTTACGGCGTTCTTCCTGTGGCGCGGGAATCCCGTCGCTCTGTGGATCTACGCTGCGCTCCTTGTCGGCACGATCATCTGGGCGATCGCCGAGGTCGGCCTCGATTTCTGGCAACTCGCACCGCGCGGAGACCTGCTTGTCCCCATCGGGGTCCTGCTGCTCCTGCCATGGTTCACGCGGGGATTCTCGAGCCGCGTATCACTGGTGCGCGGCGGCGGATTGGCGCTTGGGGTGGCACTGCTCGTCTCGGCGGGCGTGCTCGTCGCCGCCCTCACCCGCAACCCGCACGACACCGAAGGCGCGCTTCCCAGCCGGCAGGGAGCGCAGGTTTATTTTGCCGCAGCGAACGGCGACTGGCCGGCTTATGCCGGCACCTGGGCGGGGCTCAAATGGTCGCCGCTGACGCAGATCACGCCGGCGAACGCCGACAAGCTGCATGTCGCGTGGCACATCCATACCGGCGACCTCAAGCGGGCGGACGATCCCGGCGAATTCACCTACGAAATGACGCCGATCAAACTCGGCGATCTCCTCTATCTGTGCACCCCGCACGACATTGTCATCGCGCTCGATCCGGTCACGGGCCAAACGCGCTGGCGGTTCGATCCGAAGGCCCGCGTCACGGGCGCGCAGCACATGAGCTGCCGGGGCGTTTCATATTATGATTCCGGCGCCGCTCCGGGCGGTCCGCCGATGGCGCCGCGCGCTCCGGACTGCAACGCCCGGATCTTCGTTGCGACCAACGATGCGCGGCTCATCGCGCTCGACGCGATGAGCGGCCGCCCGTGCGGCGACTTCGGGGCGGGCGGCCAGATCAACCTGACGCCGCAATATCCGGGTTACCACGAGGGCTGGTATCAGTTCACCTCCGCGCCGCTGATCAGCCGCGGCCTCGTCGTCCTCGCGGGGGCCATCTACGACAATATGGCCGACAAGATGCCATCGGGTGTCGTTCGCGCCTTTGACGCGAAAACCGGCAAGCTCGTGTGGAACTTCGACCCGGGAAATCCCGACAGCACCGCGCCGCTCGGACCGGGGCAGCACTACAGCCTGTCCTCGCCCAACAGCTGGAGCACCTCGGCGGCGGACGAGAAGCTCGGGCTCATCTACATTCCGTTCGGCATGGGCGCCGTCGACGAGTGGGGCGGCAATCGTCCGGCGACGACGGAGAAGTTCGCGACCAGCATCGTCGCGCTCGACGCCGCGACGGGCAAGCTCCGCTGGGTGTTCCAGACCGTCCACCACGACCTGTGGGACATGGACGTTCCCGCCCAGCCGGCGCTGGTGGACCTGCCCATCGGCGGCAAGACCGTGCCTGCGCTTGTCCAAACCACCAAGACGGGCAACATCTTCGTCCTCGACCGCCGCACCGGAACGCCGATCGTTGCCGTCGACGAAAAGCCGGTGCCCGGCGGTCCCGCGCCCGGCGACCATTTGTCCCCGACCCAGCCTTTTTCGCGGCTGTCGCTGATGCCGCCCGGCCGTGTGCCGGAAGCGGACATGTGGGGCGCGACCATGCTCGACCAGTTATCGTGCCGGATCGCGTTCAGAAAATTGCGCAACGACGGGCCGTTCACGCCGCCGTCGCTCAAGGGGAGCTTCGTCTTCCCGGGCAATTTCGGCGTCATGGACTGGGGCGGAATGGCGATCGACCCAGTGCGCGGCGTGGCCTTCGCAAATCCGGACTACATGGCCTTCGTGGACAAGCTGACGCCGAACAAACCGAAGTGGAGCAAGCACGCGACCGACCGCGGGCTCAATCCCAATGCCGGCGCGCCCTTCGCCGTCTATCTGAACCCGTTCCTCTCAAAGATCGGCCTCCCCTGCCAGGCGCCGCCGTGGGGCTACGTTGCCGGTCTCGACCTCGTGACCGGCAAGCTGGTGTGGGAGCACAAGAACGGCACCATCCGCGACAAGAGCCCGCTGCCGCTTCCGATCAAGATGGGCGTTCCCTCGCTCGGCGGGCCGATCACGACCGCTGGAGGCGTGGCGTTCATGAGCTCGGCGCTCGACAATGTCGCGCGCGCGTACGACGTGACGACGGGGCGTCAGCTGTGGCAGCGGCGGCTTCCCGCCGGAGGGCAGGCGACGCCGATGACCTATCTCGGCCGCGATGGCCGGCAATATGTCGTGGTAGTCGCCGGCGGTCACGGCACACTCGGGACGACGCCAGGCGACGACGTGATCGCCTATGCGTTGCCTCGCTGAGGCAGGCACCGGGCGGGGTTGCGCCCCGCGCCGCGTCCCCCTATGTCGCGCGCCTGCCGTTTCCCCGGCACCCGCGCGCCCGTAGCTCAGCTGGATAGAGCACCAGACTACGAATCTGGGGGTCAGAGGTTCGAATCCTTTCGGGCGCGCCATTTTCCTTTTACAGCCCGGCCGATGCGATGCCTGGTCTTGATTGCGCTGATCGGTCTAACCGCCTGCTCGACGAGTGGCGGTCCCTATCCGTCGCTTCGGCCGCGGGCCGCGGAGGCGATCGATCCTCGGCTGCAACCGCTCCGGCCGCTGAATGAGCGGCCCGTCGCGTCCGGACTTGCCGCGGAATTGGCCGCGCTCGTCGGCCAGGCGCGCAGCGGTGACTCAGCATTCCAGCCGGTCGCAGATACAGCGGATCGCCTCGCGAGCGGCGCCGGAGCTCCTCAAAGCGAGAGCTGGATCACTGCGCAGGAGGCGCTTTCGGCGGCAATCGCAGCGCGCAAGCCCACCGCACTTGCACAGGCAGACATTGACGCCCTCGCCGGCAATGCCCTGCAAGCGCATGGCGGCATCGCGCCGAACGACCTGAAAGCAATCGAGGATGCTGCGGCGGAAGTTGGCGCCGTCGCGCACGGCCAAACGACGCGGATCGACGCAATCAAGCGCCGGCTCGGCGACTAGCGCTTCGTCCCCGCCCAGGAGATCAGCGGCAGCACGCT